>CANQKG010000128.1 GCA_947624425.1 uncultured Clostridia bacterium
CCGTCCGGCTTGATCATATACTCCACCTTTTGCAGCACATGGGGGTGGTTCCCGATGATGACGTCGGCGCCCCACTCCACCATTTTTTCATACAGTGTCTGCTGGGCGTCGGTCACCACATGGCTGTCCTCGGTTCCCATATGGCAGTTCACGATCACCACGTCGGAGTTTTCCTTCGCCCGCTTGATCTGCTCCTCGATAAGCGGCTCGTTTTCGGTGTAAATCAGCCGGACGTCGGTGTTATCCGGCAGGGAGATGCCGTTTGTCATCTCGGTCACGCCGATAAAGCTGAAGGTGACGCCCTTGGCGGTCAGGGTATGTACGGTGTTTAAGTCCTCATCGTTCCGATAGGCGCCGCAGACCACGGCGTTTCGTTCCTTCCAGTAGTCAAGCTCCGCCAGCACGCTGCTGACGCCTTTATCCAGTATGTGATTATTGGCGAGATTGAATACGTCAAATCCGATTTTCAGCATCTCCTCCCCCAGTTCGGGCGGAGAGTTGAAAGTGGGATAGGAGGACGGCTCCTTGGACGGGTCGATCACCGTTTCCTGATTCAGCACCGCCATGTCTGCCGCCGCGATATAATCGGCAATATGGGCATAGGCATAGGAAAAATCGTATCCGCCGTCGGTGGCGCGGCGTTTTGCCTGCTCATAGATGCTGCTGTGAATGAGGTTGTCCCCCGCTGCCAGGAACCGGACGGTGATCGGCTCGAGCGGTGCGGAGGAGACCGCCTCGGATGAGACGGCAGGCGCACCGGTCGGCACAGCCGGATCGGCACAGCCGGTCAGAATGCCGGCAAAAAGGACAACGGACAGAAATAACGCGGTAAACCGTTTCATTTACGCTTCCTCCAATAGATGGTGCATCTCGTACAGCCCGGGTGCGCGGCCGGCGGTCAGGTACGCCGCAGCGGAAAGAGCGCCGGCGGCAAAAACCTCCTTCGACTGTGCGCGGTGGGTCAGGGTGATCGTTTCATCGTGACCGGCAAAGAGAATCTCGTGCTCCCCTACAATGGTGCCGCCGCGCACGGCATGGATCCCGATCTCGCTTTTCTCCCGCTTTTGGCGGACGGCGTGCCGGTCGTAGACATAATGCTTTTCCCCGTTCAGTGCGCGGTTGATCGCATTCCCCAGCATGATGGCGGTGCCGGAAGGCGCGTCGATCTTTTGGTTGTGGTGGCGCTCGATGATCTCCACATCAAATCCGTCCCCCAATACCGAGGCGGCACGGGCGGCCAGATCGCACAGCAGGTTGATCCCGAGCGACATATTGAAGGTGAAGAAAACGGGAATCTGCTCCGCCGCCTTTCGGATCGCGGCAAGCCCATTATCATCATAGCCGGTGGTGGCGATCACGGTAGGAATCCCCTTTTCACAGGCGTAATCGAGAATACCGCTCAACGCCGAGGGATGCGAAAAATCGATGATCCCGTCTATCGCTTCATCATAGTCCGACGGTGCGGCGACAATGGGAAAATCGGCATACGGCTCGGTATTGCAATCCACCCCGACCGCGATGCAAAGATCCTCCCGCTCGGCTGCCAGCCGGGCGATCACCCGTCCCATTTTTCCGTTTGCGCCGATCAGCATGATCCGTTTCAAAGCAAAGCGCCCCTTTTTCTTGTGATTTCTACTTGTAGTCTACCACAGAGAAGAAAAAAACACAAGTCCAATCGTTGACTATTTCCCCGCGGCATGATAAGATAGCGAGAGAGAAATGAGGGATCGTATGTCACAATTAGAGGAACTGCGGCAGAGCATCGACCGGGTGGACGGGGAGATCTGCGCGCTGTTTGAAGAACGAATGGATCTGGCGCACAAGGTCGCCGCCTATAAAAGGGAGCATCGGCTCCCGATCTTCCAAAGCGGACGGGAGGAGGAAGTCCTGCGGCGGATCGAGTCGCTTTGCAGCGAGGAGAATAAAAGCGGCGGACGGGTGTTGTTTACCAATCTGATCGACATCTCCAAATGCCTGCAGGCGCAGGATCTGGAGCGGAAAACGCCGATCATATCGCTGGTGGAGGAATGCCTGTCTGCTCCGGCGAATGCGCCAAATGACCCGAAGCTCGCCTGTCAGGGTGTGGCGGGCGCTTATTCCCATCTCGCCGCCCGAAAAATGTTTCCGGACAACCGGAACATCACCTTCTTCCCTACCTTTGAGGGCGTATTTGACGCGGTGCAGAACGAAGAGGTGGATTTCGGCATTCTGCCGGTGGAAAACTCCAACGCCGGTTCTGTGATCCAGGTCTATCAGCCGATGCGGCGCCACAGCTTTTATATCCGAAACCGACTCAAGATCAGGGCAGACCACTGCCTTTGCGCCCGACCGGGGGTTACGCAGGAGGACATTCGGGAAATCTACTCCCATCCGCAGGCGATCTTACAGTGCGGACATTTTCTTGACCGGCTGAGCCATGCCGTGATCACTCCCTACAACAACACCGCCATGGCGGCAAAGCTGGTATCGGAATCCGACCGCCCGATCGCCGCGATCTGCTCGGCGCTCTGTGCGGAGCTTTACGGGTTGACCGTACTGGAAAGCAGCATTCAGGACAACCCGGAGAACTTCACCCGCTTTGTCTGCATCACAAAGCGGCTGCGGCACGATCCCGACGCCAACCGGATCACCGTTTCTTTCACTCTCCCGAAGGACGTCAACGGTGCGCTCTATCGGCTTTTGTCCAAATTCGCCGTCCACGGCGTCAACATGAGCCGGATCGAATCGGTGCCCATCGGCTCCCGCAATTTCGACGTGATGTTCTATGTCGATCTCGACGGAAATATCGCGGAGCCGCGCATTCGTCGGCTTCTCGGCGATCTGGAGGAGGAAATGGTCGATCTCAAGTTCCTCGGGAACTACCGTGATACCTCGATCGAAGAAAAAACAAATTAATTTGTAAAAAAGTGCTTCACTTTTTTGGAAAAGTGTGCTATAATAAATGTGCGGAAGCGTGTGGTGTGATCGTTGCCATCGGCTGATACATCGCGCGCTTTCTCTATTCTGAACAGGAGGCATTTATAATGGCATTTCAAACAGGAGACCGTGTGCTCTACCGTGGGCTTGGCGTGTGTGAGGTCACCGGCGTGACCAGCCGCACCTTTTCCGGTATGCCGCCCCGGGACTACTATGTGCTCCAGCCGGTTTTCGCCGACCATGCCATATCCTATCTTCCGGTTCAGATCGCCGAACAGAAGCTGCGGCCCCTGCATTCTCTGGAAGAAATACGGTCGATGCTGCAGCAAACCGCCGCGACCGATCTTGACTGGGAAGAGGACGGAAAAGAGCGCAAGGAACAGTACCGGAACATCTTAAAGCAAAGCGAGTGCCGCGAGACCTTGCAGATGCTCAAGCAGTTGTCCGAGCAAAAGGAAAAGCGGAAAGCCATCGGGAAGCAGCTTTCCTCCAGCGATGAGGAAAACCTCAAGATCGGCGAGCGGATTTTACATGAGGAGCTTGCGGTGCTGCTGAATATCTCGCCCGAAGAAGCGGCAGAGTACATCCAGAAGGAACTGGCAGAGATAAAATAAAAGTCCACAAGGGGCAGAGGATTTCCTCTGCCCCTTGTGATTTGCAGAAAAGTGTTACGCTAAGCCGACTGCGATGCGCAGTGCTGCAAGTGCATCGGTCACAGTTACGCCGCCGCTGCCGTCCATATCAGCATTATCGGTCGGGGTGCTGAGTCCCACCGCCATACGGAGGATCGCCAGCGCGTCGGTGACGCTCACCTTCCCGTCCCCGTCGATGTCACCGAGAACGGCAGGCGTATCCGGGGTATCGGGAGTGTCCGGGGTATCCGGCGTGTCGGGAGTATCCGGCGTATCGGGAGTGTCCGGCGTGTCGGGAGTGTCCGGTGTGCCGTTTTTATTCGCCGTAACTTCGGTCACTTTGAAGCCCCATGCGTTGCCGCTGTCATCGGACACCAGTTGTATCTTCACCGTATCTCCGTTGACGGTCACTGTTTTTCCGGAAAGCTCATCACCGGTATATTTACCGACCTCTTTACCGCTTGCATCATAGATGTAAAGATAGTCGAACCCGTCCTCCAGATAAGTGCGTTCATCAAACACCAACGAGATACTTTTTGCACCGGCGGAAGTATACACCCAATAATCGCTGGAGCTATTCGTATAATTGTGTCCGCTTTCAAAACCGTTTTCGTCCGGAACAACAAAAGCGGAGTTTGTCACTGTAACGGTACAGGAAGCAGTTACTCCGCTTCCGTCCTGCGCGGCTGCCGTGATTATGGCCGTACCCTTTGAAACTGCCGTTACCAAACCGTTTTCATCTACAGTGGCAATATCAGGATGATCGGATGTCCAAGAGATCGCGGTATTGCTCGCATTATTGGGATAAACGCCGGCTGTCAGCTGAAAAGTGTTCAGCGCCTCCAAAGATAATGAAGTACGGTTCAAACTGATGCGGGTAACGCCCTGCTTGACGGTTACCATACAGCTTGCGCTGACATTGCCGACATTGACCTGAATGGTAGCAGTACCCGGTGCGACCGCCTTGACAACACCGAAACTGTCCACCGTTGCCACATCGGTATGATTAGATTTCCAAGTGACTTCATCTGTGAAATCCGCCGGTGTTACCGTCATAATAAGGGTTGCGGACGCACCGCTGTTTAAGGTCAGCGCATTCTGCGAAAGTGT
>CANQKG010000129.1 GCA_947624425.1 uncultured Clostridia bacterium
AAAAAGTCTCAATTGGTGTACTCCCGCTGAGGTCTTTGGTGTTGCACTTGCTTGACAATCTGCCGGGGACCGCGCTTGCGCGGTGGAGGGATTCAAAAGCATTCGGCTTTCTGAAAAACTGCCTGTACGCTTTTTTCCGCCGGGCGGCTCCGCTTATGCGGACGGCGTCTCGGCGGAGGGTTCTGCCGGTTCGGGAGCAGGCAGCTTTTTGTGCTGGCGGGGATTATCCCGTGTGGCGTTGACGGTGCCGAAGGTAAAGCCGTCGTTTCTCAGCGTGTCAATCAACTCGGGCAGCGCCTGTACCGTGGTGTCTTTTTGGGCGGTATCGTGCATCAGCACCACACCGTCCGGCACGGCGTCCCCCATGACCGAACTGATGATCTGGGAAACGGTCGCTTTTTTGGAGTTGGCGTCGCCGGAGGAAACGTTCCAGTCATAGTAAACCAGCCCCAGCTCCCGCGCTTTTTCCATGATCCCCGTTTTGACCGCGTCGGAAGAAACGGTGTTGGAGCTTCCGCCCGGGAACCGGAAATTGGTGATCGATTTGCCGGTTAAGTCCCAGAGAAAGTCGTACATCCGGAAAAAGTCGCTGTAATAGGCGTCCACACTGGCATAAACCTTTTTGTAGACATGGCTGTAGGTGTGGATCGCAAGCTCATGCCCTTCCTCTATGATTTGGCGGTAGTATTGCTGTTGGGCGGGATTGCCGTTCCAGATCACAAAAAAGGTGGCCTTGGCATTTTTCTCCCGCAAGGTCTGCAGAATATCGGGCGTGAATACGCTGGGGCCGTCGTCAAAGGTGAGGTAGATTTTCTTTTCGCCCTCCGGCTGGGAGATAACCTGCTCCATACCCGCCTCTTTCCGGGCGGCGATCAGATTTTTATAGTATTCGTAATCGGGCGTTTCCACTTCCGCAGGCGGAAGATAGGCGCCGGTTTGCGGATCCGTCTGCAGCGGATGCTGCACCAGAGCGGGATCCGGTTCCGGTTCCGGCTCCGGCTCCGGCTCGGACGACGCCAAGGCCGTTGTATGAACCGGTAAAGCGTCCTCATTGCTTCTTCTGACCAGCAAAAAGCCGGCGAACAGTACCATAAAGCAGAGCAAAATCACCAAAAGGGTAAACAGAATGTAATAGGGAGGAGATTTCCTGGTCATAATTTCACCTGATGTCTTTTAGATTTAAACAGAAACGCCGGTTTGCACCGGCGGATCATCTGGGACAGGATCAAAAACAGCATATCTGTTTACGGGTATTATAGCGCATCGTCAATTCGATTGCAAGTGACAAATTATTACAAAATCAGCTTCCGATCAGGTATCCGCCTTCCGCCATGGAGGAGGCCTGCCCGCGTGCAACGATAATGTGGTCGGCGAGGGGAATATGAACGGCGGCAAGCGCTTTTTTCAGTTGGATGGTGATGGTGCAGTCTCCCCGGGAGGGGATGGTGATTCCGTGGGGATGATTGTGCGCCAGCACCACCGAGGCGGCGCGGTGGTTGAGCGCCGCAGCCACGATCTGGCGGGTTTCGATCTGCACGCTGTCAAAGTCGCCCTTACTCAGCAGCTTGCAGACGATGGGACGCCTTGCCTGATCCAGACAAAGCAGGAATACCGATTCTTCGGTGCGTCCGCAGAAATAGGGGATCAGGTACTCCTTCAGAGCCTGCGGCGTGGTGAGCGCGCTTTTGCCGCTGTTGGCGTCCAGCAGGTACCGCCGCGCAAGCTGCGGCAGCGCCGTGAGCAGGTCGGCGGTGGTGGCGGTCACGCCTTCGATCCGCATCAGCTCCTCATAGGGCGCTTCCAGAACGGCGGCCAGAGAGCCGAAATGGTCGATCAACCGATGGGCAAGATCAAGGGTGTCCCTGCGGGGAACGGAGTAAAACAGAATAAACTCCAAAATACCGGAAGGCGCAAAGTGATCCAAACCCTCGGTGCGGAACCGTTCCCTTACCCGCTGGCGGTGCCCTTCCCGGAGATTTTTCTCCATAGCCGATCTCTCCTTTTGCCAAAACGCATATTTTGATAGCCTGAAAACTTTTCCATTCATATTCCGCCGACGCGGTGTGACACTAGATTTATGCCCGGCAGGAGCCGTTTGCCGAAACCGGTTTAATTGTGCGGATATTGCCTTTACTTTTCCTGAAAAACCCTGTATAATAAAGAAAATCGTCGTATTTTGTCGAAAGGAGTGTCCGTATGGATCCGAAAGCCGCAGCAGCCGCCTTATATGAAAATGTCACGGCGCCGGTATTTTGCTGTGACGGGCAATGGATCCTGACCTATTGCAATCCGGCGGCCAAACGGCAGTTTTTGCATCTGCGGGAGGGCTTTTTGATACAGCCGCAGCTGCCCGAGCTGGATTGGAAAAAGGCGGCGGAGGTCAAAAATCCCGGCGCAGTCGTCCGTTTGGGATCGTTTTCCTTTCCGATCCGGTACACTGCCGCCGCTTCCCGTATCGGCGGCGGGTACCTCATCCAGTTGATCCCGTCCGACGCTCTGCCCGAGCTGCAAAGCGATCACGCCACCGTGGCCGGTATGATCGAAAGCCGGTACCGTTTGGCGCTTTCCGGCATTTTCCATAATAACGATATGCTCCGCTCCCGGTTGGAGGAGGCGGAACGGTACGAGGATCTGGCCTTTTTGGAGCGGATCGACGCCGGCGCCTACCGCGCACTGCGGTTCACCCTTGCGCTGAGCGAATATATGCGCCTTTCCGTGCCGGATACGGCGCTTTCCGGCCGGCCGGTGGAACTGACGGCGTTTTTGGAAGATCTCTGCCGCAAGATACATCAGCTTCTCTGCCGCTGCCGGGAGATACGGTTTTCCTATTCACTCCCGCAGGAAAAGGCGGTCACCCTGCTGGACGGGGAGCGTTTTTCGATGATGCTGCTGGAGCTGATCGACAACGCCTGCCGTTACCGTATGGGCGATACCGAAATAAACCTTTCCCTCGCCTTGGAGGAGGACAGCTACACCGTTACCGTTTCGGATACCGGGCAGGGAATGGAAACCGACCGGATCCCCGACGCCATGCTGCCGTTTGCCGCAGAGGCAGAAGACGGACAGCGTACCGGCCTGGGGCTGTTTTTGGCCGGCCGGATCGCATCGCTTCACAAGGGGAATTTGATGATCTCCTCCGCGCCCTGCGAGGGAACGCGGGTGTCGCTCCGGTTCCCGATCATCCGGCCGGAGGAGGGAAATTACACCCTGCTTTCATCCGGAGCCGATCCGGGCAGGGATCGGTTCTCCCTCCCGTATCTCTATCTGTGGGAGCATCGGTTAGATTCGTGACATACTGCGGCGGTCGCCGCCCTTCCGCACGACCCGCAGTGAGACATTCAGCACCACGCCGATGCAAAGGTAGACCATGATGACCGAGCTGCCGCCCGAACTCAAAAGCGGCAGGGTGATACCGATGACCGGCATCACGCAAAGCACCATGCCGATATTGATGACGATCTGGATAAAAAACGCCGCGAATACGCCGATGCAAAGGTAACAGCCCAGCGGATCCCTGGCGTTTTTGGCGATCCGGAGGATCTTGAGCAGGATCGCCGCAAGCAGCGCCACGGTGGCGGCGCAGCCCACAAAGCCCGCCACCTGTCCGATATAGGAAAAGATAAAATCGTTATACATTTCGGGTACATAAACAAGCTGTTCTTCCGGGAACAGCCCTTTTCCGAACAGCTGTCCCGAGGCGAGCGCCAGCCGTCCCTGCATCTGCTGGTAGCCTTTCCCGAGCGGGTCAAGCTCAGGGCGAAAGGCGATCAGGATACGCTCCCGATGGAGATCCTGCAGCACGAAGAACCAGGTAAACAGCCCAAGCGGTATAGCGGCGCAAAGTCCGCCGATGATATATTTGGGCGAAAGCCCGGCGGCAAAAAGCATGATCAGAAAGACGCCCAGGAATACCACCGCGCTGCCAAAATCGCCCTGCAATACGATCAAGCCGGTCGGCAGGGCGGCATGGCAGAGCAAAAGCAGGATGTTTTTCGGGCGGTTGAGATCGTCCCGCTCCCGCAGGTAGGCAAGGTGGGTCGCCAGCGTGAAGATAAACGAGAGCTTCAAAAGCTCGGAGGGCTGGAAGGTCACCGAGCCGACGCCCAGCCACGCACGGTCGTCGGCGCCTTCTCTGGCGACGCCGAGCGGCGTGAAGGTAAGCAAGGTCAGCCCGACTGTGACCGGCAGATGGATCTTCCAGAGATCGGAGACGGTGTGGTAATCGATCCGGGAGAGAATAAGCGCCGCCGCGATCCCGATCCCGGTGGCGATGCATTGGGTGTAAACGGTGCGGATCGACTTTAACTCGCCGCCGGCATAAATGGAATAGAGCAAAAGCAATCCGATGAGGGAAGTGACAAGGCAAAGCAGCAGTAAAACGCGATCCACACGCTTGCGGTATGTGGTCGCTTTCTCTTTTCGCGCCCGCATTTTCTCACCCCGTTTCTTGGTACATATTATACCATGAACGCAGTGAATGGTATTTGCCATCCAAAGCCGGTTGCCGTGCAGCGCATAAAGCGCAAACGGCG
>CANQKG010000130.1 GCA_947624425.1 uncultured Clostridia bacterium
AAAAAAGCCCTGCCAAAAGCCCGATCAACCCCCAGACGAACATCTGAAAGGGCGTCCACGGTCCCTGCCCGAAGTAAAAATTGGAGATCACGGCGGTCAGAGCGCCGGTCATAAAGCCTGCCTGACTGCCGAAGTAGAGGGCTGTGATGATCACCATGGCGGTGACCGGCTTGAAGCCGGGGATCGGTGCAAATAAAATCCGCCCGATCACCGAAAGCGCCACCATCACCGCAATGATCATCAAAACCTTTTGATCCTCCTGCTTTCTCTCAAATCGGAGAAAAAAGGGGAGACAAGCCAGTATCGCAACGCAGAGGGAAACCCAGGCATACTGCCTGCCGTGGAACAGAACCACTCCCGCGGCAATGACGGCGGGAATGGCAAGACAGGGGATCAGATAGGGAAGGTACCGCCTCATCTCAGCTTTCGGTGTAGGTGAAGCGGTAGGTTTTTCCCGCTTCGATCTCGATTTGATCCACGCCCTTGTCCGCATAGCTGCCGTCTATGAAAAACGCCCAGTAGGCATGATCGGTATCGTAGTCGGCGGTGATCCCGTTGACCGTTTTGACATATAAGCCGTATTCGTTTTGGTCGCCCGCAATCAGCCCGACCTCCTGCAGCGCTTTGCCGACGGAGGTTTGCTCGGTATGAACCAAAAACGCAGTCGTTTGGTCTTTTACGACCACCTCAAACGGGAAGGAAATGCTGCCCTCTCCGATCTCGGTGCGCTCCGTTTCGGCGACCGAAACGGCAGTCGAAGAAACGGCGTTGTCGCCGTTTCCACAGCCGGCAAAGGACAGGATCAGGGAGAGTGCAAAAATCAAAGAAAAAATACGGTATTTCATCGGTATTACCTCCGGTCGGTATCATATCACGGATCGGGTAAAAAGTCAACCGCGCGCAGGCAGTCTTCCGAGTGATCGGGCGGTTCAAATAACGCCGCGCATTTTGCAATAAGGTTATCATCGACCAAGTAGGAATTGGTCTCTCCGGTCAGCACGGCGCGGTTGCGTTTTTCCAAATGCGCGCGCCATGTTTGATCATCGATATCTAAAAAGTAAAACGCATAGGGTATCTGCCGGCTTTCGTAAAACCGCCTTGCTTCTTCCCGTGACGCTTTTGTCCAAAATCCCCAGTCGAGGATCACCGAAATACCTGCGTTTACCGTTTCGACCGATTTCTCATACAGATACGCCTGCACCCGTTTGGTGACGGTGTCGTGCGCGTCGCCGAGATACTGACCGAGTAAGAGGGTCAATTCGTCGCAGGAGAGCAAAACGGCAGGGTGTTTTTCCTGCAGCCTTTTTGCAAAGGTGGTTTTTCCGGCGCAGATTTTTCCGCAGATCAGGGTAACTTGTGCCATACTTGCTCCTTAACCGAAAAAGGTGTGTTCGATAAAAATTTTCAGCCCGATGCCGACTAAGATCACGCCGCCGAGCAACTCCGCCTTGTTCCCCAGCAGCTTGCCGAACCGTTTGCCGAGCAGTACCGCAATAAAGGAGAGCAGAAAGGTGCAAAGAGCGATCTCCGATACGGCGGGGAGGATTTTGACGTCGAGCGCGGCAAAGGAAACGCCGACCGCCAGTGCGTCAATGCTGGTGGCGACCGCCTGTACCAATAAAAGCGCGGGGGTCAGCCGGTAGACGGCGCTGTGTTCGTCCTCGGGGTGAAGCGCTTCCCATATCATTTTCCCGCCGATAAAGCCGAGCAGAATCAGTGCGACCCAGTGGTCGATTGCCGAGATATAGGCGGCAAACACCGAGCCTGCCAGATACCCGATGAGCGGCATCAGCCCCTGAAACAGCCCGAACGCTCCCGCGATTGCCGCAATATGCCGTCCTTTTAAGTCCTTGATGGTCAGCCCGTTTGACATCGATACCGCTACCGCGTCCATCGAAAGCCCGACCGCGATCAGAATCAGTTCCAGCCAGCCCATCGGCACACCTCCTAGATTCGCCGATCCAATATCGGCAGATATTCCGCACGAAATTCCGCAAAGCTGCCTTCCTCCAGCGCAAGGCGGATCCTTTGAAGCAGACTGTTGTAAAAATAAAGATTGTGCTGCACCGCCAGCCGGAGCGCCAGCACCTCCTTTGCCTTCATCAGAAGATGCAGATAGGCGCGGGAATGGGCGCGGCAGGTGGGACAGCCGCAATGCTCGTCAATCGGACGGTCGTCCGTTTCGTACTTGGCGTTCATCAAATTTCGAACGCCTTCCCAGGTGTTGATATGCCCGTGACGGGCGTTCCGGCTGGGCATCACGCAGTCGAACAGATCCACGCCCCGTGCCACCGCCTCGATGATATTGGCAGGGCGTCCGACTCCCATCAGGTAGCGCGGCTTATCCTCCGGCATATAGGGGGTGACCGCCGAGATGATCCGGTACATCGTTTCGGTATCCTCTCCGACCGCCAAACCGCCGATGGCGTAGCCGTCGAGTTCGAGGGAGGCGATCTCCTTCATATGCGCGATCCGCAGGTCTTCATACACACAGCCCTGATTGATCCCGAATAAAAGCTGGTGCGGATTGATGGTGTCGGGCAGGGCATTCAGCCGTGCCATCTCCGCCTTGCAGCGGATCAGCCAGCGGGTGGTACGGGCGCAGGACTGTGAGGCATATTCGTAGGTAGAGGGATTTTCCACACACTCGTCAAACGCCATGGCAATGGTGGAGCCGAAACGGGACTGAATCTGCATACTCTCTTCCGGTCCCATGAAGATGCTGTGTCCGTCGATGTGGGAGCGGAAGGTGACGCCCGCCTCTTCGATTTTACGCAAACCGGACAGAGAAAAGACCTGAAAGCCGCCGCTGTCGGTCAGGATCGGGCGATCCCAGTTCATGAATTTGTGCAGTCCGCCTAACCGGTAGATCACATCTTCGCCGGGACGGAGGTGGAGGTGATAGGTGTTGCACAATTCTACCTGACAGCCAAGCTCTTTCAGATCGGGGGAGGATACACCCCCTTTGATCGCTGCCGCCGTACCCACATTCATAAAGCAGGGAGTTTCGATCACCCCATGTACGGTGGTGAATACCCCTCGTCTTGCGGCGTGATTGGTTTTGATGACCTGAAACAAACAAATCCCTCCTTCAGAGGACCATCATGACGTCGCCAAAGCTGAAAAAGCGGTAGCGCTCTGCGATCGCGGTGCGGTAGGCTTCCATGGTGTGTTCATAGCCCGCAAAGGCGCTGACCAGCATGATGAGCGTGCTTTCGGGCAGGTGGAAATTGGTAATCAGTCCGTCCAGCACCCGAAAGGTATAGCCGGGATAGATGAAAATGTCGGTATACCCCTCGTCGGGACGAATATCCCCGTATTTCGCGGCAACGCTCTCCAGGGTGCGGCAGGCGGTCGTTCCCACGGCGATCACCCTTCCGCCCTGCGCTTTGGTGCGGCGGATCGCGTCCGCCGTTTCGGGCGGCAGTTCGTAATGCTCCGCGTGCATATGGTGGCGCTCGATCTCATCCTCCTTGACCGGACGAAAGGTTCCCAGCCCGACATGGAGGGTCACTTTTGCGATCCCGATCCCAAACTCCGGCAGCTTTGCAAGCAGCTCGGGCGTGAAATGCAGTCCGGCGGTGGGCGCTGCGGCGGAGCCGAGTTCGTTTGCGTATACGGTCTGGTACCGGTCCTTGTCTTTGAGCTTCTCGGTGATATAGGGCGGCAGCGGCATTTGTCCCAGCTGCTCCAACAGGGGATAGAAGCTTCCCTCATAGGAAAACCGGACGATCCGGTTTCCTTCCTCTCCCAATTCCAGCACCTCGGCGGAAAGCGCACCCTCCCCGAATATCAGACGAACGCCGGGCTTCGCCTTTTTGCCCGGCTTGGTGAGGACTTCCCACACGTCCTGTTCCCGCTGACGAAGCAGTAAAACCTCCACCATGGCGCCGGTGTCCGCCCGCTTGCCGTAAAGGCGGGCAGGCAGCACCTTCGAGTCGTTCACCACCAGCAAATCGCCCGCCCGCAAAAGCAGAGGGAGATCGTAAAAATGCCGGTGATCGATTTTTCCGGTTTCCCGATCCAAGCAGAGCAGTCGGGAGTGATCCCGCGGCTCAATCGGGGTCTGTGCGATCAGCTCATGGGGGAGATCAAAATGAAAATCGCTTTTTTTCATATTCTGCCTCGCTTTGCATTGACAATACGGCGTCGGGATGGTATACTACTATTGAAAACGATAGAGGTGCGACCCTCAAAGAGTAACCGTTTGCGAGATACCCGCTGTATCGTTCGGAGCATACGGTGAAAGGTGAGGTCGCCGAAGGGGATATCGGGCGGTGCGGTTTTCCTCTGGTTCTGCGTCGAACAGGCGTATGGCTGTCATCATCAGATGGAGCGCTATCGGTGTGATGCTTCTTCGCGAAAAGAAGCAGTGCTTCTATTATAGGTGATGAACGGCCGGTTTTCAACCGGTTTTTCTATTTTTTGCGGTTTTTTGAGGAGGAGTTTTCAGATGAAACGCTATCAGGTGGGCATTATCGGTGCGACAGGAATGGTCGGGCAGCGGTTTGCCATATTGCTGGAGGAAC
>CANQKG010000131.1 GCA_947624425.1 uncultured Clostridia bacterium
GACGTACAGGGCTCGGTCGAGGCGGTCAAGCAGTCGCTGGAGAAGCTGTCGAACGACGAGGTGCGGGTCAGCGTGATCCACAGCGCAGTCGGCGCGATCAGCGAGTCGGACGTCATGCTGGCACATGCGGCGGGAGCCGTGATCATCGGCTTCAACGTCCGCCCGGATACCGTTGCCAGAGATAACGCCGTGCGGGACGAGGTGGAGATCCGGCTTTACCGGATCATCTACGATGCGATCGACGACGTCAAAATGGCGATGCGCGGTATGCTGGCGCCCAAGGTGCGGGAGGTACAGCTCGGCCGCGCCGAGGTGCGGCAGGTCTATCATATCAGCAGCGTCGGCACGGTGGCAGGCTGCTATGTGCTGGAGGGCAAGGTTGCCCGCAACGCCATGATCCGCGTGGTGCGGGACGGTATTGTGATCGCGGAGGATCAGATCCTCTCGCTGAAGCGGTTCAAGGACGACCAGAAGGAGGTCGCACAGGGATACGAGTGCGGCGTCGGTCTGGAGAAATTCAACGACCTGAAGGAAGGGGACGTTTTTGAATCCTTCCTGCTGGAAGAATATATCGAGGAGTAAAACGGTATGAGCGGGTATAAGGCGGATCGTCTGAGCGAGGACGTCATGCGGGAGCTTTCGATGCTGATGCGGGGGCTTAAAGATCCGCGGGTAGCGGGGCATATGCTCAGCATCGTGCGGGTCGAGATGTCGGGCGACGGTTCACACTGCAAGGTGTATGTCAGCGCGATGGAGGGGCTTTCGGCCGCCAAAACTGCGGCGGAGGGCTTAAAAAGCGCGTCGGGCTATCTCCGGCGGCAGATCACCGATGCACTTCATATCCGCCGCTGTCCGGAGTTTCAGTTCATACCGGACGATTCGATCGCTTACAGCGCGAAAATACAGCGGATGCTGGGCGATCTGGAAGGGAAGTGAGCCTATGTCGGAATGGATCTCTCTATCAAAGGCGGCGGAGATCCTGCGCTCGTCGGAGGAATTTTTCATTCTGACCCACCGGTACCCCGACGGCGACGCGATCGGGAGCAGCTGCGGGCTTGCCATACTGCTCCAAAGCATGGGGAAAAAAGCGCAGATCGTCTGCGCCGATCCCTTTTCTTCCCGGTTTTCTCATTCCACCGGCGGGGTAAGGCCCGAAACGGTATCGCCCGATGCGCCCGTTGTCACGGTGGATCTTGCCGATGTGCAGCTTGCCGGCTCGGAGTGCGCCGCCCTGGCGGAGCGTGCCTTACTGTCGGTCGACCATCACGGCACCAACCGGGGCTATGCCGTATATACTTATCTGGAACGGGACGCGGCTGCGGCCTGTGAGCTGGTAGCGCTTCTGGCGCGGGAGCTTGCGGTGCCGCTCACCCGCGACCTTGCAAACTGTATTTATACCGGTATCTGTACCGATACCGGCTGCTTCAAGTACCCGTCTACCTCTGCCCGCACCCATCGGATCGCGGCGGAGCTGATCGAGGCGGGCGCTGATGCGGCGGCAATCAGCAGGCTTATGTTCGATACCAAAACGCCCGCCAGAGTAATGCTGGAAAAAACGGTGATGAATTCTATCACCTACGGCTACGGCGGAAAGCTTGCTTTAACATTGCTTCCAAAGGCAGTGATCGAGGAAAGCGGCGCCGAGGAGGCGGATATCAACGGCCTGTCCGCTCTGGCGCGGCAGATCGAGGGGGTAGAACTGGCGCTTTTCCTGCGGGAAACCGGACGGGAGCGGTATAAAATATCCGCGCGCAGCGGTGATCTGGTGGACGCTGCCGCGTTTTGCGCCAAATTCGGCGGCGGCGGACACCGCCGTGCCGCCGGATGTAAGCTGGAGGGCGATTTGGACACGGTGCGCCAAAAGCTCATCGAGGCGGCCGGAGAGGTGTTCTGATGGAGGGCATTCTCTGCGTGAATAAGCCGGAGGGCTTTACCTCGTTTGACGTGGTGGCGAAAATGCGGGGGATCACCGGCGTCCGGAAAATCGGACATACCGGTACCCTCGACCCGATGGCGACCGGCGTGCTGCCTCTGCTGTTCGGCAGGGCAACCCGCCTGTGCGATCTGATGCCGCGGCAGGACAAGCGTTATACCGCCCGGTTCTCGCTGGGCTTCACCACCGATACGCTGGACGTCACCGGCAGGGTGACCGCGCGGTTCGACCGCCGGGCGTCGGCGGAGGAAGTGGAAGCGGAGCTCGATGCGTTTCGGGGAGAGATCGAACAAACGCCGCCGATGTATTCGGCGGTGCAGGTGGGCGGCAAACGGCTGTATGAGCTGGCGCGCGCCGGCAGGGAGGTCGAACGCCCGACCCGCCGGGTCACGGTGTTTTCGCTTTCTCTGTCGGAGTTTTCCGAAGAAACACAGCAGGGAATACTGGATATTCATTGCAGCAAAGGTGCCTATGTCCGCAGCATCTGTCACGATCTGGGAACCATGCTCGGCACCGGAGCCGTGTTGACAGGGCTTGTCCGCACCGCAGCGGGCATATTCACCCTGTCCGACTGTATCACGCTGAAAGAGGCGGAGGAGAAAAAGCCGCTGCCTCTATTGCCGATTGACGCGGCGCTGCGGGATTATCCCGCTTTGCATTTGGATGAAAAACAAGGACGGCTGTTTGCAAACGGCGTGCGGCTTTCCCTTGCCCGGCTGGAGGAACCGCCAACAGGGAGATGCCGGGTCTACCGTGCAAACGGAGCCTTTCTCGGACTGGCGGAGCCGGACGGGGAGGAGTTGCGCGCCGTTCGGATCTTTCCGCCGACGGACGGTTAAATAGGAGGACAATATGGAAATACATACCGATCTGTCCGAGCTTTCGCGGGATACGGCGATCGCGCTCGGCTTATTTGACGGGGTGCATATGGCGCACCGTCAGGTGCTGTTATCGGCGGTGGCGGAGCAGGCGCACGGGCTGGTTCCCTGCGCCCTTTCTTTTACCACCCGCCATTCCCGTCCGGTCAGAAAGCAGGGGGAGCAGGATATTTTGACCCAAAGCCTGCGGAATAAACGGCTGGAAGCGCTCGGGATACGCTGTTTGCTGCTGCCCGATTTTGACGATATTCGCGACTGTACGCCGGAGCGGTTTGTCCGGCGGGTGCTGCTGGGACGAAGCCGCGGACGGTTTCTTTCCTGCGGCTATGATTTCCGGTTTGGGAAAAACGCGGCGGGGGACGCCGAACTGCTCACCCGGCTGGCGGCCGAGGTGAATGCCAAAACGGCGATTCTGCCGCCGGTCATTGACGACGGGCAGCGGGTCAGCTCCACCAGGATCCGCACCCTGCTCCGCGCCGGGCAGATCGAGGAAGCAAACCGGCTGCTCTGTGAGCCGTACGCTTTTGATTTTCCGGTGCGGCAGGGGAAGCGCCTCGGGCATAAGTGGGGATTTCCCACCGTCAATCAGGAGTTTCCCGATCAGATGCTGGCGCCGTTTTACGGGGTCTATCTCTCCGAGGTGATCTGGGAGGGAAAGCGGTACGGCGGCGTCACCAATATCGGGGTGAAGCCCACCATCGCGGGGGAGCGCCGCCCGCTGGCGGAAACGCATATCTTCGGGCTTTCGGCGGAGCTTTACGGCAGCCCGATCGAGGTGCGGCTTTTACGCCTGCTCCGTCCGGAGCGGAAATTCGGCTCGGTGGAGGAGCTGCGCGCCGCCGTTACGGCGGATATGGCAAGGGCAAAGCGGCTTTATGGGGAAGTGCAGAAATAGGTTTACATTTTTCGCATTTCGTGATATAATATGTCGAACCCCGAACCGAAAAAGGAGTGTATCATATGGAAGATGGGCGCACCCGTTATATCCCGCCGTCGGAGCGCGGTGGGGAGGAAGCTTCTCCTGCTGCCCCGCAGCCTGCAAAACCCGCTGCACCCGATGAACCGATTCGTCCGGCATTCACGGTACAACCGGCGGAGCCTTCGCCCGCCCCGCGTCCGCCCGAGCCGGACAAGCCCAAAAAAGGTCACGGCAAGGCGATCGTCATTCTGCTCGTCGTGCTGGTTATTCTGGCAGGACTCGGCTTTGTCGCCTATAAAAAAGCGCCTTACCTGCTTGACCGGCTCGGTATCATGCAGGAGGATCGTCCCTTTACGCTGGTGATCCAGCGGGGCGATTACGAGTATAAGGCCACCGATACGCTTCAGCAGGAAAAGATCATCAAAAGCGGCGCGGATTTTAGAAAGTATATCCAAAATAACGCGCCCGGCTTTGTCTATGTACCGGGCGAGTATCGGCTCAATGCGAACATGAATTTTGAGCAGCTTTTGTTTGCCCTGCAGCATCCCGACGTGGCATATCAGTATGTCACCGTCACGGTGCCGGAAGGGCGGAGCATCTGGAAAATCGCCGCTTTGCTGGAGGAAAACGGCGTCTGCGGTTATAACGATTTTCTGGCCGCCGCGAACGATTACGATTAC
>CANQKG010000132.1 GCA_947624425.1 uncultured Clostridia bacterium
AAGCAATGACATGATCCAGACCGCCGAAGCCGATGTCGTATGCCCAGCCGTCGCCGCCGAGGATCCAGACCGACTTCTTGGCCAGATAATCCTTATCCTTCAAAATCGCCTTTGCCGCGTCACAGCCGCAGGCCTCCAGCACCGCGATCAGCTTCTCGGTCGCCGCGGCGTTTGCCTTGCCGTCGTCCACGGTGGAGAGGTACGCCTCACACGCCGCCTTGACCTCCTCCTTCGGAGCGGTCGCAGCCAGATCGGTGACCTTTTTAATCAGGTGCTGCCGCAGCGTGTTCTGCGCCAGATACATACCGTAGCCGTACTCGGCGTTATCCTCAAACAGGGAGTTTGCCCATGCGGGTCCGTGACCGGTTTCATTCACCGTGTACGGAGTGGAGGGCGAAGAACCTGCCCAGATCGAGGAGCAGCCGGTGGCGTTTGCGATATACATACGGTCGCCGTAAAGCTGAGTGGCGAGCTTCGCATAAGGAGTTTCGCCGCAGCCCGCGCAGGCGCCCGAGAACTCAAGCAGCGGCTGCTTGAACTGGCTGCCTTTTACGGTAGTCTCCTTGAACTTCTCCAGTACCTCCGGCTTCGGGGACAGGTTCCGGCCGTAATCGAAGCCGTCCTGTGCGGCAAGCTGAGTTTCCAGCGGCTGCATCTCCAGAGCCTTGTTCCCCTTCTTGCCCGGGCAGACATTCACGCAGGAGCCGCATCCGGTGCAGTCGAGCGCCGAGATGGTCATGGCGAAGTAATAGCCCGGCATACCGGTCATCGGCAGGCACTTCATGCTGTCCGGCGCGGCGTTTTTCTCCTCCTCGGTCATGACGACCGGGCGGATCACCGCGTGCGGGCAGACATAAGAGCAGAAGTTACACTGGATACAATTCTCGCTGTTCCAGCAGGGCAAATCGACCGCCACGCCACGCTTCTCATAAGCGGCGGAGCCGAGCGGCACGGTGCCGTCCGCGCGATCCTTAAAGGTGGATACCGGCAGCTTGTTGCCCTCCTGGGAGTTGACCGGCACCAGAATGCTGTTGACGTAATCGACCAGATCCCGGTTCTCGCCGGCGGCAGTCTTATGGAAGTTTTCTTCCTCGGCGTCTGCCCACGAAGCGGGAACGTCCACCTTCTTGACATCGACCATACCGCGGTCGATCGCGTTGTGGTTCATCGCCACGACCGCTTCGCCCTTCTTGCCGTAGGAAGCGGTGGCGGCGTCCTTCATGAACTGCCGCGCCTGCTCGGCGGGAATGATATCGGCGATCTTGAAGAATGCGGACTGGAGAATGGTGTTGATCCTTCCGCCCAGACCCAGCTCTTTAGCGATATTCACGCCGTCGATGGTGTAGAAGTTGATGTTGTTCTTGGCGATGTAAGCCTTCACCTGACCCGGCAGATGGCGCTCCAGCGCCTCATCGTCCCACGAGCAGTTGAGCAGGAACGAGCCGCCCGGCTTTACATCCTGCACCATGTTGTACTTGGTCAGGTAGGACGGATTGTGGCACGCCACGAAATCCGCCTGGGACACCAGATAGGACGACCGGATCGGCTTGGAGCCGAAACGGAGGTGGGAGATGGTGACGCCGCCCGACTTCTTGGAGTCGTAATCAAAATACGCCTGCGCGTACATATCGGTATGGTCGCCGATGATCTTGATGGAGTTCTTGTTGGCGCCGACCGTACCGTCCGAGCCGAGACCCCAGAACTTACAGCTGGTCGTTCCCTCCGGCGTGGTGACGGGATTCTCGGTCACGGTCAGGGACAGACCGGTGACGTCGTCCTCGATGCCGATGGTGAACTTGCTCTTCTCGCTGTTCTGATAGACGGCGATGATCTGACCCGGCGTGGTATCCTTCGAACCGAGGCCGTATCTGCCGCTGTAGATCTTGACGTCATGGAATTTGCTGTCGTTAAGCGCGGCGACCACATCCAGATAAAGCGGCTCGCCCTGCGAACCCGGCTCCTTAGTGCGGTCGAGCACCGAGATGGTTTTCACGGTATCGGGCAGCGCGGCGATCAGGTGCTTTGCCGAGAACGGACGGTAGAGCCGTACCTTGACAAGACCGACCTTCTCGCCCTTTGCGGTCAAGTAATCCACCGTTTCCTCGATGGTCTCGCAGACCGAGCCCATGGCGATGATGACATGGGTGGCGTCGGGTGCGCCGTGATAGTCAAACAGGTGATAAGAAGTACCGGCCTTCTCGTTGATCTTATCCATATAGGACTGCGCCAGATCGGGCACGGCGTCATAATAGGGGTTGCACGCCTCCCTTGCCTGGAAGAACACGTCGGGGTTCTGCGCGGTACCGCGCTGTACCGGGTGTTCCGGATTCAGGCTGCGGCGGCGGTAAGCGTCCACCGCGTCCATATCCAGCATATCCTTGAGATCGTCATAATCCCAGATCTCGATCTTCTGGATCTCATGAGAGGTGCGGAAACCGTCAAAGAAGTTGATAAACGGCACTCTGCCCTTAATGGCGGTCAGGTGCGCCACCGGCGTGAGATCCATGACCTCCTGCACGCTGCCCGAGCAGAGCATCGCGCAGCCGGTCTGACGGCAGGCGTAAACGTCGGAGTGATCGCCGAAGATCGACAGTGCGTGGCTTGCCACCGCACGCGCCGATACGTTGATCACGCCCGGCAGCAGCTCACCGGCGATTTTATAAAGGTTCGGGATCATCAGCAGCAGACCCTGTGAAGCAGTAAAGGTCGCAGTCAGCGCACCGGCCGCCAAAGCGCCGTGCACCGTTCCGGCTGCGCCCGCCTCGGACTGCATCTCAACGACGCGTACCTGTTCGCCGAAGATGTTCTCTCTGCCCTCGGTCGCCCACTTATCCGTAACTTCAGCCATTACGGAGGAGGGAGTGATCGGGTAGATCGCGGCAAAATCGGTATACGCGTAAGATACATGAGCGGCAGCGGTGTTACCGTCCATGGTCTTCATTTTTCTTGCCATAACTTATGTCCTCCTTCTTTTTTCGCACGGATATTCCGCCCGTGCTTACCTTATCAGTTTACCACTTTTGCAATTTCCTGTAAAGTACGATTTCAAAAATTCCCCATATTTTTTCATAAAATTCTCTCTTTTTTCTCAGGAATCCTCCCGTAAACGGCAAAGGAGAACCGTTCTGTCGTCCGACCGGCCGCCCTCCGACCGGCGGGCGGCGCCCTCCAAAAGAGCCTCGGCGATCTCCTTCACCGGCTCCTCCCGCAGTCGGCAAAGCTCGTCGGTCAGCCATGCGTCCCCGAACGAAAGCATACCGTCCGACACCATCAAAAGCAGGTCGCCGTCCCGGAGAGTGGCGGTTTTTTGCTCATACCCCGCGTCGCTCAATATCCCGATCGGGAGGGTATCGGTGGAGATGCGGTAGCACTTCTGCCCGCGGCAAAGGTAGGAGGTGGCGGCGCCCGCTTTATGGAACACCGTATGCCCGTTATAAAGGTCGACGGTCACCGCGTCCACCGTGACCGCCGCCTCGCCGCCGTCCCGCACCGAAATGGCGGCGTAGAGCAGCTTCCGCGCGGCCTCATACCCGAAGCCCGCGCCGATCAAATCGGACAAGAACCGGCAGCAGACCTCCGCGTCCACCGCGGCGGCAGGGCCTGTCCCCATCCCGTCGGCAAGGAGCAGGTGGTACTGCCCGGCAGGGTCCCCGAACGCGGTGGCGGCGTCCCCGCAGCAGTTCCCGTCCGCCGCCGACTGAAGGCGGCAGACCTCGGCGACAAACCGCGCCTTTTCAAAATAGCACAGCCGCACCGTCTTCCCGGCGCTTTGCACCTGCGGGCGGTCAAAGGGAACGCCCAGCAGATCGGACAGCTCGCCGGTCAGATGCTCCTGCCCGGCCGGCGCCGCCCTGAGATAGATTTCAAGATGCGTTCTGCCCGTGCGGTCGATCAGGCAGTTGACCGCATCTGGGATCACGCCGTGCTGATAAAAAACCTCCCGCGCAGCGGCCGCCCGCTCGGCGTCATAGGCGGCGATATGCCCCATATCCTCTCCCACCTGCCGCAGCATATCCGCCACTCCGGAAAGCTGGGTCAGGGTGAGGGAGCGCACCTCCTCCTGCCGCCTATCCGATTCGGCATGGCGGAGATAGGCGCGGTAAGCGGCGGTATAGGAGTCGGCAAGCCGGTCGGGCGCGCGGCACTCGGCACGGTAAAAATCGGGCAGGGTGGCCGTTTCCATCAGCCCCTCGGCCGACAGCACCCCAAGCGCATCCAGCATCGCCTGCCGCGACGGCTCACGGCGGGTATCCCAGCAGTTTTTCTTTTTCAGACAGTCCCCGCAGCCGCGGGAGGTCTGTCGGAAAATCTCCGCCCGCTCTGCGGCGCTGTCCGGGATCATGGCCGAGGCGTTCTCCCCCGTTTCCCGCAGTCC
>CANQKG010000133.1 GCA_947624425.1 uncultured Clostridia bacterium
GGACAGGTGGTAGGGAAAATTGTCATCAGTCTGGAGGAAGAGCCGATCGCGGAGGTGGACATCGTCACGACCGCCGCGGTAAAACGAATGAACTTTTGGAGCGCTTTTCTCCGTATCGGCTATGAGATCACGGCGGGCAGCTGGAAACTTTCTTGATATACGGAAAATGTTAACAAAAAGTCCTTGAATTTTCTTTGGGTATATAGTAATATTAGTGTAGAACACCAAAGAAAGGACTGCCGGTATGAAACTGAATGAAAAGCATCTAGGTTCCTTTATCCGCCCGCATGAGCTTCCTGCTATGCAGGCGCAGGTGACGGCGGCGCATCAGGCATTGGAGGAGCGCAGCGGGCTGGGGAATGATTTTCTCGGCTGGCTCGATTTGCCGACCGCCTATGACAGGGAGGAATTTGCACGGATCGAAAAAGCGGCGGAGAAGATTCGCCGCGACACCGATGTTCTGATCGTGATCGGGATCGGCGGCTCTTATCTGGGCGCACGCGCTGCGATCGAGTTTCTGTTCTCACCGTTTTATAATTCGCTTCCAAAAGATACGCCCGATATTTATTTTGTCGGCAATAATATCAGCCCGACTTATCTAAACGAGGTGCTGTCCCTTTGCAAGGGGAAGCGGGTGTCGGTCAATGTGATCTCCAAATCCGGCACCACGACCGAGCCTGCGCTGGCTTTCCGCGTATTCAGAAAGCTGCTGGAGGAGCAGTACGGCAAGGACGGCGCACGGGAGCGGATCTACTGCACCACCGATAAGGCGAGGGGTACGCTCAAGGAGCTTGCCAATGCCGAGGGGTATGAAACATTCGTAGTACCCGATGACGTGGGGGGCAGGTATTCGGTGCTCACGGCGGTCGGTCTGCTGCCGATCGCGGCGGCGGGCGCGGATATCAAGGCACTGATGCAGGGCACCGCCCGTGCCGCAAAGGATTTTTCCGATCCCGATTTGAACCGGAATATCTGCTACCGGTATGCCGCGATCCGCAATCTGTTGTATCGGAAGGGAAAAACGGTAGAGCTGCTTGTCAGCTACGATCCGGCTTTCACCATGATGGCGGAATGGTTCAAGCAGCTGTTCGGTGAGAGCGAGGGGAAGGACAATAAGGGTATTTTCCCGACCTCTGCCACCTTCTCGACCGACCTGCACTCGCTGGGTCAGTATATTCAGGAGGGAAGCCGTATCCTGTTTGAAACGGTGGTGGATTTCAAAACGCCGAAGCAGGATTTCTTCATCGAACCCGATGCGGATAACTTTGACGGGCTTAATTTCCTTGCCGATCAGAATATGTCGGTGGTCAACCGCAAGGCGCTGGAGGGTACTGTGCTGGCACATACCGAGGGCGGCGTGCCGAATATTCTGCTGGAGGTTCCCGACAGCAGTGAGGACAGCCTCGGCTATCTGATTTACTTCTTTGAAAAGGCGTGTGCGCTTTCCGGCTATCTGCTGGGGGTCAATCCCTTCGACCAGCCCGGCGTGGAGAGCTATAAGAAGAATATGTTTGCGCTGCTCGGCAAGCCCGGTTATGAAGATGAGCGTGCCGCATTGGAGGCAAAGCTCCGGTAACGTTTCCTGCAGGCGGTGCCTGTGAATATATGAAAAAGATGGAGGAATTCACATGATCAATCTTATCATCGGAACAAAGGGCTTCGGCAAAACGAAGATCCTCATCGACCGCATCAACGAAGCGGCGGATGTCACCCATGGTAACTTGGTGTGTATTGAAAAGGGCGCGACCTTGACATATGATGTAAAGTCCAGCGTTCGTCTGGTAGATGTGGACGAATACGGCGTCACCGGCTATGACGCGCTGTATGCGTTTATTTGCGGACTTCATTCCGGCAATTATGATATCAGCGAGATTTATGTCGATTCGATTTTAAAGATCGGTGGCAAGGATTACGAAGCGCTCGGCAAGTTTTTTGATAGGATCGATGAGCTTGCGGTTAAAAACAGCATGACCTTTACCTTCACGGTTTCCGCCGCGAAGGAGGACCTGCCCGCTTCGGTGCTGAAATACGCATAAGATAAAACACAAAAAACTCCTGCCTGTTAAAACAGGCAGGAGTTTTTGTATGCCGCAATTCTGCCACCTTTGTCAAGACCTCCCTCGTCAAAGGGCTTTTCCGCCGAAGCGCGCCCTGTGGACGAAGAAGCGAGACGGCAATGGTACTGCGGCAATATTTCTCACAAAACTTCCGTCTTTGTCAAGACCTCCCTTGTCAAAGGGAGGGGGACCGCGCTTGCGCGGTGGAGGGATTCAAAAAGCACCAAGCAAAGCTCAGAACCGCAAGAGGCGGGGGACCGCGCTTGCGCGGTGGAGGGATTCAAAACCGCAAAAGCTAAATGAAAGCACCAAGCAAAACCTAGAACCGCAAGAGGCGGGGGACCGCGCTTGCGCGGTGGAGGGATTCAAAAAGGGCAGGCATTTTGCCTGCCCTTTTGATGTTAGTTTACGCCAGACCTACCGCGATGCGCAGCGCTGTAAGCGCATCGGTCACGGTCACACCGCCGCTGTCGTCCATGTCGGCGTTGTCGGTCGGGGTGCTGAGCCCCACCGCCATACGGAGGATTGCCAGCGCGTCGGTGACGCTCACCTTCCCGTCCCCGTCGATGTCGCCGAGCAGGGCGTCGGAAGCTTCCAATACATATTGGCTGAAGTGGTCAGTGATAAATACCGCACAACCGTTTTGCACGGTCGCATTCATATTGGTGCGGCTGCCGTCCGCTTCGACCCGATATACCGTGATCCTCTTGTCTTTCATGCTTTCCGGCAGGGGGATCTTCACCGTCACCTCACCGGTCGGCTGGATCGGCTGCCCGTTTTGGGTCAGGGTGATCTCATAGGTCGCGGCGTCCTCATCGCTTGCCGTCTGCTTTGCATTCAGCACTGCATCGTCCGGCAGCGTTTCCGCCGTCCCCTCCACCACGATACCGGTTTCCTGATTTGTTGCCTTTGTGCCAAAAGGAATGCGGTTTTCCTTGGCATAAGTCTCTGCATAACTTCCAACCTTGCCATAGATGGTGAGATTGTAGCAGCCGGAAAAGGCACCCCAGCCAATCGCGGTCACGCTGTCAGGAATATCAACCGAGGTAAGCCCAGTGCAGCTGGAAAAGGCAGAAGAGCCAATCGTAGTTACGCTGCCTCCGATGGTCACAGAGGTAAGCTTGGTGCAGTCGGAAAAGGCATACGCACTAATCGTGGCAACGCTGTTTGGAATGGTATAACTGCCTGATTTGCCCAAAGCATATTGAATCAATTCTGTTTGGTCTTTATTAAATAAAACCCCGTCTTTGGAACTGTAATTGGGATTATTGGCGCCCACCATGATTGAAGTAAGCCCAGTGCAGTCGGAAAAGACCCACCTGCCAATCGTAGTCACACTATCTGGAATATCGACAGAAGTAAGCTCGGTGCAACCGTCAAAGGCACTCTCACCAATCGTGGTCACGCTGTCGGGAATGGTGACAGAGGTAAGCCCGGTGCACCACCAAAAGGCACTATTACCAATCGTAATTACGCTATCGGGAATATCGACCGAGGTAAGCCCGGTGCACCCCCCAAAGGCCATCGCACCAATCTCGGTCACACTGTCGGGAATATCGACCGAGGTAAGCTCGCTGCAGCCGGAAAAGGCACTCCCACCAATCGTGGTTACGCTGCCGGGAATGGTATAACTTCCCGATTTGCCTTGGGGATATTCAATCAATTTTGTTTGATTTTTGTTAAACAAAACCCCGTCTTTGGAACTGTAGTTGGGATTATTGGCGCCTACAATGATAGAAGTAAGCCCGGTGCAGCCACCAAAGACATCGTTAGTCTCAGTCACGCTATCGGGAATATGGATCGAGGTAAGGCCGGTGCAACCGGAAAAGGCACTCTCACCAATCGTGGTCACACCATCTTCAATGGTGACCGAAGTAAGCCCGGTGCAGCCGGCAAAGGCAAACATATCAATCGTGGTCACGCTTCCGGGAATAGTGACTGAGGTAAGCCCGGCGCAACCCGTAAAGGCATGTTCACCAATATAAGTCAAGCCGTCTCCAAGAGTAACAGAAGTAAGCCCGGTGCAGTAATAAAAGGCTGCTTTGCCAATCGAACTCACTTTGTCGGGAATGGTGACAGAGGTAAGCCCGGCGCAATACATAAAGGCCTCATCACCAATCCCGGTCACGCTGTCGGGAATGGTGACCGAGGTAAGTTTATGGCAATAGTAAAAAGCATCTCCTCCAATCGTAGTCACGCCGTTTTCGATGGTTACAGAGGTAAGCTCGGTGCAGAAAGAAAAGGCAGAATCACCAATCGCGGTCACGGTATGACCGT
>CANQKG010000134.1 GCA_947624425.1 uncultured Clostridia bacterium
CACCGAGGGACACGGATTGGGTCTTTCAATCGCGAAAGGTCTTGCCGAGCTGCAAGGCGGCTCTCTGCAAATCGAGATCGACGGGGACCTGTTCAAAGCGATTTTAACGGTTCCGATTGAGGAGGGAAGATAAATGAAAAAAGTATGGGCTGTTTTGTTGAGTATGCTGCTGTTGCTGCCGCTTTGCCCTCTTCCGCCGGCTGCCGCCGAGGCGGCAGGCTGGAAGGCAACGGCGCCGGGGGACACGCTCACCTTGGATTTCGGCGAGGAAAAGCGTATCAACCGAATCTCTCTCAACGAAGTGACAGACGGCGCGGTGGAGGCGTTTCATATCGAGGTGCTGGACGGTGATGAGTGGAAGCAGGTGTATGATAACGACTATATTCTGGCAGGGCGTACCTGTATTCTGCCGGAGGATGTGACCACCGCCGGTGTGCGGCTGGTGATCGACCGTCTGGCAGGGGAGGCAGAGATCGATTCGTTTGCCGCCGACTATCAGGAAAACAGTCGGGATACGGCGTTTATGAATGTCGGGCATATCACGAATTTGTGGTATGACTCTCTCTTGACGGGGAATTTTGATATCACAAAAGAACAGCTTCACAGTATGACCGATTGGATTTTGCAGGGGAGCTGCAATTTCGATCAGGAAGGCGGCTTTTGCGTCCTGCAAATGCAGGATGACCAGCGGATCCTATTGGAGCCGCAGGAGGCGCTGGCGGCGACCGCACTTTGGAAAAAGCGGCTCAAGGGCGGCAGCGGCGACCCGGTCGGGGAACCGGCGAGGTTTTGGTTTGCGCTGACGCCTTTCGATGAAACGATAAGCCCCATGCTCTTTTTGGACGAGACGGTGCGGGATCGGCTGGCCGGAGAAGTGGCGCGGTTCGCGGCGGAAACCGGGATGACCGGCGTAGAACTGGACTGGGATTTAAGCGGTGATCCGCAGGGTTGGCGGTTATTGACAGCCGCACTGGCAAAGCGGCTTCATGAAACCGGCTGCAAGCTAGCGGTCAGCTGTACGCCAAAGGATGCCGATAAGCTGACGGCGGAGGAATTTGCCGTTATCGACTATCTTGACTGCAAGGCTTACGGTCTGTCTCAAATCGGAGAAACAGGGGTTGCGAATGCCGCCTATTGGCAGGCGACCGATTTGACAGAGCGTTTGATCGCCGTAGGGTGCGCGCCGGAAAAACTGTGGCTCGGTCTGCCCGATCATGTGTTTGTATATTCCACGGAGGATACCGAACCTTCGGTCGAATTCGGGAATGGGAGACAGTGGGCATATTGGAACTTTTTAACCTATCTTTGCCGGGAAGAGCCGGAGCGTGAAAATCGGGCGGGCTGCAATCGGTTTGCGGTGTCCGATACCGAGCAGTATCTCGGAAACGGCGTTTCCCTGATTCGGGACAAAACCGCCTATGCCGCGGCAAAGGGGTTGGGAGGCGTTTGCAGCAGTTCTCCCTGTTACGATCTGGATATGTTTTGGGACGAGGATACGCAGGAGTGGTACGACGTTTTGCTCAGCGGCAAAGACAGCCTTACCCGTACCGTTTACGATACCGTCGCCCGGTTCACCGGCGCAGATCCGCTTGAAGGGTCGCCGACCGGCGATCTGACCTGCTTTGACGGAACCGCATGGACGGCTGATGCACCGGGCGATATGCTGCAGCTCGATTTAGAGGGGGAAAGGCGGATCAACCGAATCCGCCTCATGGAAGAGACCTACGGCGCGGTACAGGCGTTTCATATTGATGTGGAGCAAAACGGCGTATGGCGCACGGTCTATGACAATGATTATATTCTTTCCGACCGCACCTGCATACTGCCGGAGGATGTGACGGCGTCGGCGGTACGGCTGGTGGTGGATGAGCTGTACGAAGCCGCCGTTCTCACCGGCTTTTCAGCCGACTTGCAGGAAACGCGGACAAACAGCTCCTTTATGAATGTGGGCTATATCTCCCATCAAAGGTATGAGATGGATAACGGCGTCTTTTCTGTGACAACGGCACAGCTGGAGAGCCTGACCGATCTGATCCTGATCGGCAATTTCGGGTTTGACCAATCGGGACTGTTTTCGGTGTTTGCCCATGAGAAGCAAGGGATCAATATCCTTGACAAGGATGATCCGTATGCCGATTTCCTGATGAATCAGTGGATTCAGAAGGTAAAAACGGAAAGCAATGATCTCAACGGCGGTCAAACGCGGCTTTGGTGTTCTCTGACCGCGCTTGACAGAAATGCCGCCAATTCCACCGCTTTTCTGGATGAAGGAACGCGCCGCCGCTTTGCAGAGGACGCGGTGGCGTTTGCGAAAAAATACGGATTTTATGGAATCGATGTCGATTGGGAATATCCCGATGAGAGCGAGGAAGCCCTCTTGGCATACCGGCTTATGCTGGCAACCCTGTCCCAAGCGGCACACGAGGCAGGCTTGCGGCTTTCCGCCACACTTTGCCCCAATTATAAGGATTTTTTGGGTCGTGAGGAATTCGCCGTGCTGGATTATGTGAGCTTTATGACCTATACCAATCTGGAAACCGGAGGAAACGTCCGCGCACAGGTGACCTATTTGAAGATGAAGACGCTGGTGGAGGACGCGGTGGCGCGCGGCTGTAAAGCCGCTCAGATTTGGGTCGGTCTGCCCTTTTTCGGCCGCTCGGAGACGACGACACTGGGATACGGCAACATTGCGTGGAATCTGTCGGACGGCCGATCGGCGGCGAAAGGGAAAAACCAGGAAGAGAAGATGTGCTTCAATGGCGCTTATCTGATTCAGGACAAAGTGAGCTACGCCGTGGATTTCGGATGCGCCGGCGTTATGAGCTGGTGGCCGGGACAGGATATCAAGGCGTTTTATGACGATGAAATCGACCCGCAGACCGGCTTGAGCGGCGCCGATTCCCTGACCCGCGCCGTTTATGAGGCGGTCAAGCGGTTTACCGGCGTAGATCCGCTCGCCGAAAGGAAGCCCGGAGATTTGGATCGGGACGGTTCGGTGACCGTGACCGATGCGCTGTATGCGCTTCGCATAGCGGTCGGACTGGAGCAGCCGACCGCAATCGTGATCGGTGCGGGCGATATTGATCGGGATGGAACCATAACCGTGGCAGACGCACTGAAAATTCTTCGTATGGCAGTCGGGCTGCAATAACCCCGATACGATCGGCAATCCGCCGGGCATCAGCCCGGCGGATTTTTTGCGTGAAGAAGATTATTTACAATTTAGACTATCTTTTTATTTCATAAGGGAGTATAATAAACTTGTCCCATGGTAAATCGAACGGAAAGGTAACAGCGTATGAATACTCTGCGGCTTTTGAATTATATTGTTTCGGTGATATTTATCCTGTGCTATGTCTATCAGTTTTGCTATATTCCGATCTCACTGCTCAAAAAGAAAAAGCCGATCCGGCGGGAGATTCGTCCGCACAACTTCGCGGTTTTGATCTGCGCCCGGAATGAGGAAACGGTGATCGGCGACCTGCTCGACAGCATTCATCGGCAGAGCTATGATCAGAGTCTTTTGTCGGTGTTCGTCCTTGCCGATAACTGCACCGACCGCACGGCGGAGATCGCGCGGCAAAAAGGCGCAAAGGTATATACGCGGGTCGATCGGGAGCATATCGGAAAGGGGTATGCGCTGCAGGCGCTTCGGCGTCATATCAACGAGGATCACCCCTATGGCTTCGACGGCTATTTTGTCTTTGATGCGGATAACATTCTCACGCCGAATTACATAGAGGAGATGAACAAAACCTTCTGTGAGGGGCATGACGTCGTCACCGGCTACCGCAACAGTAAGAACTACGGCGATAACTGGATCAGCGCGGGGTATGCGCTTTGGTTTTTGCGGGAGAGCCGGTATCTCAATCAACCCAGAAGTGTGCTGGGCTTCAGCAGCCTTGTTTCGGGCACGGGATTTCTGTTCAGCCGCAAGGTGGCGGACGAGATCGTGGACTGGCCCTTTCATATGCTGACCGAGGATATCGAGTTTTCCGCCAATCGGATCGCGAACGGTCATATCATTGCCTACTGCCCGACCGCCGAGCTGTTTGACGAGCAGCCGACCCGCTTTTCCCAGTCGTGGAACCAGCGGCTCCGTTGGGCGCAGGGGTATTTGCAGGTGTTTCGGGGGTATGGCGTCAAGCTGCTCAAGGGAATGTTCAGCGGCAATTTCTCCTGCTTTGATATGTCGATGGCGATCATGCCGGCATTTATTCTGTCGATGTTTTCGATCATCTGCAATCTGGTGCTGGGGGTCTGGGGCGCCTTGGCGGGCGATAATGTCATGATCGCCGTGACCTCG
>CANQKG010000135.1 GCA_947624425.1 uncultured Clostridia bacterium
TCGCCGGCGGATTTGACCGGGGAATCGGATTTTTGTCTCTGTTCGGCCTGATTCTGGTATTGGCGGCCGTCTATCTCGGCTCGGTGGTTTGGAGCCTTGCCTGACATTCCGTGTCCGCCAAAGCGGGGTCGGGCGGCTGCCGCTTGCCCGACAGAATGCCGACCGTCACGGCGGCGGCAAACAAAGCCGCAATCAGCCGGAGGATCCATTTGGAAGGCAGTTTGATCACCATGGCAAACCCTCCTTTTTTCCATTCTTATGCGCCGCCGCACCAAAGTAGAAAAAACGGGAAATTTCAGTTGCAAGAAGGCGGAAAATCCGTTATAATAATACGGTACAGAAATCTCATGCGGAGATAAGCCTGCCGCTTATTTTCCGAGAAAGGACGAATCAAGATGAAAACTGGGATCCGATTACTGACCGCCGCTCTCTGCGGCGCCGTGCTGTTTTCCCTGTGCGGCTGCGGAGATACCACCTGGGCGATGAAGCAGGGGGAGGACGCCGTGACCTCCGGTATGTACCTGGGCTATCTGCTTCAGGGGTATGAGGAGGCAAGCTCGGGCATGACCGAGAAGGCGGACAATTTCTGGGACTCCACCTATGAGGAGAAGAATGTTGCCGACTGGGTGAAGGATTATGCCGTAAAGTACGCCAAGGAGGATCTGGCGATCCGGGAAAAGGTGCGCGAGTACGGGATCGAATGGGACGAAACGGACGACAGCACGCTGGATCAGATGATGTCCTACTATTGGCAGAGCTATCAGGAGCTTTACGAGAAAAACGGCGTGAACGAGCAGAGCTTCCGGGAGGTTTTGCGCGCATCCTCTTTGAACGATAAGCTGTTCCGGTATTATTACGGCGAGGGCGGCGTGGAGCCGGTCTCCCATGACGAGCTGTTCGGCTATCTCGACAGCGAGTATCTGAAGTATAAGATGGTCGAGCTTTCGACCGCCGGCGACGGAGAGAGCGAACCGACCGAGGAGGATAAAGCGGCGGTGCGCGAAAAGGCGGAGGGCTACCTTGCCCGTCTGCAGGCAGGCGAGGAGATCGACACGATCATTAACGAGTACGCCAAGGAGCAGGATCCCGAGGCGGAGGAGACCGCTTCCGAGGAGAATCAGTATTACGCTTCGGCGGCGAACCGGGAGAGCGATGCGCTGACCGAACAGCTGTTTGCAAACGCACAAGTCGGCGTGCCGACCATTCTTGAAACGGACGAGTCGATCTGCGTGGTGCTGCGGCAGGCGATGGACGACACCGATTACGACACCTATCACGATACCATTCTCCAGAATTATAAGGCGGACGCTTTTGACGAGGTTCTCACCGGCTGGTGCGACGGCATGAACATCACCGTCAACGACGCCGCGATCAATCGGTATCAGCCCAAAAAGCTCAAATTGGAGGACGAAACCGCAAGTAACTGAAAACAGTTGCATTTTTTGACGGAGTAGGGTATAATAAAAGGTAAAGAATACCGGCGGCAATGCCGGTGATTGGGAGGTAAGACATATGTTGGTATCTGCAAAGGAAATGCTCCAAAAGGCACACGCCGGCAAGTACGCGGTCGGCCAGTTCAACATCAATAACCTCGAGTGGACCAAGGCGATCCTGCTCACCGCGCAGGAGCTCGGCTCCCCGGTCATCCTCGGCGTATCGGAGGGTGCCGGCAAGTATATGTGCGGCTACGGCACGGTGGTCGGCATGGTGAACGGGATGCTCAAGGAGCTTGGGATCACCGTTCCGGTGGCGCTCCATCTGGATCACGGCAGCTATGAGGGCGCGCTGGCCTGTATCGAGGCAGGCTTCTCCTCCGTTATGTTTGACGGCTCCCATTATCCGATCGAGGAGAACATCGAAAAGACCAAGGAACTGGTTCGCTTGACCGGCGAGCGCGGGATCTCGCTGGAGGCGGAGGTCGGCGCCATCGGCGGCGAGGAGGACGGCGTGGTCGGCGGCGGCGAGGTTGCCGATCCGAACGAGTGCAAGGCGATCGCCGATCTGGGCGTGACCATGCTGGCTGCCGGTATCGGCAACATCCATGGCAAATATCCCGAAAACTGGGCAGGGCTTCGGTTCGACACGCTGGCCGAGATCCAGAAGCTGACCGGCGATATGCCGCTGGTACTGCACGGAGGCACCGGTATTCCGGAGGATATGATCAAAAAGGCGATCAGCCTCGGCGTATCCAAGATCAATGTGAACACCGAATGTCAGCTTTCCTTCGCGGCGGCGACCCGTACTTATATCGAAGCGGGCAAGGATCTGCAGGGGAAGGGCTTTGACCCGCGGAAGCTGCTGGCGCCCGGTTTTGAGGCGATCAAAGCGACCGTCAAGGAGAAAATGGAACTGTTCGGCTCGGTCGGAAAAGCCTGAACAAATCGCTGAGCGAGCGGCGCCGAAAGCCTTATGTCTTTCGGCGCCGTTTTTATAAAACGGAATTGGGGGGTCTGTGCATGGGCAGAGCGGGACGCGGCGGCGGCTTTAGCGGTGGACACAGCTCCGGCGGCTTCACCGGCGGCGGCAGAAGCTCCGGCGGTTTCACCGGCGGACGCGCAGGCAGAGCGGGACGCGGCGGCGGCTCGGGCAGCTATCGATCGGGCGGCAATCGCGTTTATGTGGGTCCTACCTTTATTCGGGGCGGCGGATTTTACGGCGGTCCCCGTTTTTACGGCGGCGGCTGCTCCGGCTCGATCGTGCTGGGACTGATCGTGGTGTTTATGGCAATCTGGATCATCACGATGATCGGGCAGTCGGGCGGCGATATTGCGAAGTCCACCGTCGAGCGGGAAAAGCTCAGCGGCGTGGAGATTGTAAACGCCGGCTATTACGAGGATCATCTCGGCTGGATCGCACAGGGCGGCGTGCTGGAAAAGGGAATGAAGGAGTTTTATCAGGACACCGGCGTTTTCCCCTATCTCTATCTGACCGATACGGTGCCGGGCATGATCTACCCTTCCGGCGATGCGCTGGGCGATTATGCCGCCGCACTTTATGACGAGCGGTTCGAGGACGAAGGACATTTTCTCCTGCTGTTTTACGAGAGAAACGAGGAGTACGCCTGGGGCTACTGTGCAGGCAGCGCGACCCAGACCGTGATGGATGACGAAGCAATCGACATTCTGGGCGATTATATTGGCCAATACTATTACGGCGATCTGGACGAGGACGCGATGTTCTCCGCCGTCTTTGCCGATACCGGCAACCGGATCATGACCGTCACCCGCTCCTACTGGCCGATTTTTTTGGCGGCGGTCGTGGTGCTTTTGCTCGTGTGGCTGTTATTTACCTGGTGGAAGAAGCACAAGGAGCAGAAGAATAAGGAAGCCGAGCAGACCGAGCGTATTTTGAATACGCCGCTTGAAACATTCGGTACCGATGCCGCAGAGGAAACGGCAAAGAAATATCAAACCGAAGAAGAAAGAGAGGAATAAATGATGGGAATGCTGGAACGCTTTAACGACATTGTGAAATCGAACATCAACGCGGTGCTTGACAAGCTGGAAAATCCCGCCAAGATGATCGACCAGTACCTGCGGGATCTGACCGAGGATCTGGCGGAGGTGAAAAAGGAGACTGCCGGCGTAATGGCGGAGGAGACCCGCACCAAACGGCTGGTGGAGGAAAACCAGAAAGAGGTCGCAAAGTATGACGAGCTGGCGCGGCGCGCGCTTCAGGCAGGCAACGAGGAGGACGCACGGGTGCTGATCGCCAAGAAGCAGCAGCTGGCGACAGCCGGCGAAAGCCTGCAGGCGACCTATCAGACGGCAAAGACCAATGCCGATAAGATGCGGCAGATGCATGATAAGCTGGTGAACGACATCTCGTCGCTCGAAGCGCGCCGTTTTGCCGTGAAGGCAAAGCTGGCGGTGGCAAAGACGCAGGAGAAGGTCAACGAGGTCGGGAACGCCTCGGAGCGTGCCGCCGGCGCGCAAAGCGCCTTTGACCGCATGGAGGCGAAGGCAGACCGTATGCTGGACGAGGCAAATGCGATGAGCGAACTCAACGAACAGCCGGTGGACGACGCTAAGCGGATCGAGGAAAAATATGCCGCCGCGGGGAACGACGCTTCCGTTGCGGAAGAGCTCGAAAAGATGAAGAAGGAACTGGGTCTGTAAGAAAAAAACAGCGCGCGGATAGTGTGGCGCAAACCGCCACGCTTCCGAGGGACAAACTGGGTTTACCCTAAAACTATCGTCTTTGTCAAGACCTCCCTTGTCAAAGGGAGGGGGACCGCGCACGGCGCGGTGGTGGGATTCAAAACCGCTTTTTCCTCTTGCGGTTC
>CANQKG010000136.1 GCA_947624425.1 uncultured Clostridia bacterium
TGCTGTACAGCGGGATCAACGGTCAGCAGTTTGACGAGATCGGCTCGTCGCTGCGGTTCTCCGACCCCTATATGGTGCTGGCGGATTTCGAGTCCTATCAGCAGGCGCAGGCGCAGGCGTCCAAGCTCTATCAGGATCCGGTCACCTGGAACCGGATGTCCCTTTACAATATCGCAGGCGCAGGCGTGTTCTCGGCGGATCGCGCGATCCGCGACTACGCGACCACCATCTGGGACCTGTAAGCGGTTATATAAAACCCCGCCGCTTCCCGTAAGGGAAGCGGCGGTTTTCTGTTTTGAATGAAATTTTAAAAGATCACACTTCTTTTTCATTTGGATAATAGGAAAACCTCTGCCTTGAACCATTATGAATCCCACCACCATGCTGACGCATGGTCCCCCTCCCTTTGACAAGGGAGGCTCTGGCGAACAAGCAAGTTTTGATAGAAATTTTAGCAAAGCGAGTTGACGGAAGATTTCACCGGACGAGCCTCCGAAAGGTTTGACGGTGAAGCTTTAATTTTTCCACTTATCCCATTTCCAACCGCTATGCTGCCGTTCCTGTCAAAACCTCCCTTGTCAAAGGGAGGGGAACCGCGAAGCGGTGGAGGGATTCAATACCACTAAGCTAAATATAGCCGTCCAGCCCCCTTGTCAAAGGGCGCTCTTGCCGAAGCGCGTCCTGCGGACGATGAAGCGAGGCGAGAGTGGCGCCGCGGCACCCGCAGGGCACACAGTCGCGGCCGGCAAGGCGGTTACCCGCCGCAGGCAGCGCCGGGAACCGCAAGAGGAAGGGAGCGAAGCGGTGGAGGGATTCAAAAAGCACCGGCTTTCAGTAAACCGCAAGTCTTACAGCAGGCGCAAAGCTCTGACTTGCTTTCTGAAAGCCGCTGTCTATGGGCAGACGCTTTCTCTTTGCGAAAACCGAAAACACGGCGACGACCCACATGCGCAAAACAAAAAAACCGACGGGGAGCCGTCGGTTTTTTTGTTATTTCAGCTTATCGGCTTAATTTTTCGATCCCGGTGCGGATGCGGGAGAGGGATTCTTCTTTCCCGAGGATGGCGCAAAGCTCGATCCCGCCGCCGGGGGTGAACTGCTTGCCGGACACCGCCACCCGGATCGGCCAGAGCATCCAGCCGTTTTTGACGCCCTGTGCGGCGATCAAGCCGAACAGGGCCTCATGGATCGCGTCCGCCGTCCAGTCGGGCAGCGCCTCCAGTACCGGCAGCGCCGCTTCGAGTGCCGCGAGTGCCGTTTCGGCGTTGGTTTTCATCTTCTTGTGGGTGTAGAGCGCGACGTCGTAATCGGGCAGCGCGTCGATGAAATCCACCTGCTCCGGAATGTCCTGCAATAACTCGGTACGGGGCTGGAGCAATGCCGCCACCGCCGGAATGTCCAGATCCTCCTTGCGGCAGGTTTTGCGGATATACGGCTCTGCCAGTGCGGCAAACGCCTCGGGCGAAAGCCGCCTGATCCACGCGCCGTTGATCGCCTTTAATTTCAGCGGGTCGAAGATCGCGCCCGATTTGGAGATGCCCGCGATATCGAATTCTTCCACCAACTCCGCCAGGGAGAAGATCTCCTCCTCGCCCTTGGGACTCCATCCCAGCAGCGCGATATAGTTTACCACCGCCTCGGGGAGATACCCCTGCGCGATGAGGTCTTCGAAAGAAGCGTCGCCGTTTCGCTTCGAGAGCTTTTCGGTGGCGCTTTTCATCACCGGCGAGCAGTGGATATAAACAGGCTTCTCCCAGCCGAACGCCTCATAGAGCAGATTGTATTTCGGTGTGGAGGAAAGATACTCGCTTCCCCGCACCACATGGGTGATCCCCATGGCGTGATCGTCCACCACGTTCGCAAAGTTGTAGGTCGGCATACCGTCCGTCTTAATCAGCACCTGATCGTCCAGCACCGACGCGTCCACGGTGATGTCGCCGAACACCTCGTCATGGAAGGACACACAACCGGTGCGCGGACACTTCTGCCGGATCACATAGGGGACGCCGGCGGCGAGCTTTTCCTCGATCTCCTCTTTGGTGAGGTTCCGGCAATGCCCGTCATACATCGGAGGAATGCCGGACGCCTGCTGTACCCGTTTCATCTCCTCCAGCCGCTCCTTGTCGCAGAAGCAGTAGTAGGCGTGACCCGATTCCACCAGCCGCTCGGCATAGCCTTTGAACATACCCATTCGCTCGCTTTGGATATAAGGGCCGCAGGGACCGCCGATGTCGGGACCCTCGTCCCATTGCAGACCCGCCTGTTTTAAGGTGTTGTAGATGATGTCCACCGCGCCCTCGACATACCGTTCGCGGTCGGTGTCCTCGATCCGCAGCAGAAACTGCCCGCCGTTTTTCTTGGCAAGAAGATAGGCGTACAGCGCCGTGCGGAGGTTCCCCACATGCATATAGCCGGTCGGGCTGGGCGCGAAGCGGGTTCGGACGGTTTTGGGATCAGACATGGTCGTTTTCTTCCTTTCCTGGATCGGTTTCCGGTTCGGGCGATTTCTGTTTCCGGCGGAAGCGGTATGCCAAAAGCGTTCCCACCAGCAAAAGGATCACGCCGCCGCCGAGACAGATGATGGAAATGCGGTAGAACACCGGCGAATTGGCGGTGTCAAAATTGGCAAGCATCCAGTCGTTGTCGGCGGTCAGGCTGTCGGGCAGCATCCGCCGCGCGGTCTGGAGAGACACTTTGGGCAGCACGAACCGGGTGTTCTGGGGCGTCAGCCCGGTCAGGGTGCGGAGCCGCGGCAGCACCTCCACGCCGGTGGATTCCACCGTCAGGCTCTGGAGAGACGGGTGGTTGAGCAGCGGCGACAGATCGGCGACCCCATCCTCCAGCACCACCAGAATGGTCAGCCGCTGGAGCGGGTCGAGGATGGATAGGTCGGTGATCCCGGTCTCCCGCAGCTCCAGCGAGATCAGCCCGGTCATCGAGGCAAGCCCTTCGGTCGCACGGATCTCGGTCATCTGGAAGGAAAGCTCGGTCAAATTTGCAAAGCCGGTCAGCTGATTGGTGTTGACCGCCTCGGAATGATAAAAGGCAAGCTGCTCCAGATTGGGATAGCAGGAAGGCAGGATGGAGAAATCCCTGGCTCGGGAGTTGACCAGCACCAGCGACAAAAGAGAGGGCTGCGGGGTGAGATTGTCGATCGCGGTCTGGCCGGTGCCGCTCAGATAGAGGTAGGTGAGCGCCGGCAGAACCGGGAACCCGGTCTTCTTGTCGTAGGTGATCGAAAGCTTTTCGAGGAGCGGAAGCTCGCCCAGCGGCTCCGCCGAAATGAGATTGTGATTCTCGTAGAGGTTCAAGACCCGCAGATTCTGCAGCGCGGTGAGCGGCGTGAGGTCCCGCAGCCGGTTGTAGGACAGATCGAGGGCGGTCAGCGCGGTCATCTGCTCGATCCCGTCCAGATCGGTCAGGGAGCGGTCTTTGAGATCAAGCTCGGTCACGTCGGCAACCTCGTCGGAGGAAAGCGCGCCGTCGTGATCGTCGTCAAACTGCTCCAACAGGATGTCGATCAGCGGGACGACCTCCTCCTCGTCCGAGGAGGTATTGCTCGAAGCGGCGGCGGAAGAAGCGCTTTCGGAAGAGGCGCCGGAGGAGCTTTCCGCCAGTGCCGAATCTCTATAGATTTTGGTAAAGTATCCGCTCTCAAGTTCGTCAAAATCAATGGTTGCGGAAGGAATTTGGTTTTCGTTCTCCGCTTCGCTCTGTGCCGCAGCGGGGAGAGAAAGCTGCAAAAGAAGCAGGCATGCCATACAGAAGAAAAGCCGCTTTGCCATATCGCAGCCCCCTTTCTGAACAAAATCGGAATGGTAACAGTATACAGCAGGATCGCGGAATAGTCAAGTTTTTTGGTTCGCACTGATAGCAAGTGCGGGTATTAAGCCTATCTGCCCGGAGCCAAATGCGGTGCAAATAGAAAGCCATATTGACAATCCATTTAGTGAAGTGGTTTTTTCGGTTCGTTTTTCGGTTCGCACTTGTGGTGAGTGGGGATAGCGGGCTTATTTGCCCGATCCCAAGTGCGGTGTGAATAAGAGGCTGTATTGACAACCGATATGAACCCCGTGCGTTTGGAATCCCACCACCGCGCGAAGCGCGGCAGCATCGTGCGCTGCCTTCTTCATCGGAGCAAGTTTTGAATCCCACCACCGCGCTTTAGCGCGGTCCCCCTCCTCTTGCGGTTCCCGACATCGGCTGCGGCGGGTAACCGCCTT
>CANQKG010000137.1 GCA_947624425.1 uncultured Clostridia bacterium
ATCCTCCGGCAGGCGCGATCCACCTGCTTCAAAAGGGCGGGAAACTGCTCCTCCGGTGCGGTCAGGGTCAGCTTCTGGGTCAGAAACTGAACGCTGGCGTCCTCCACGCCGGGAATCTTTTTGATCGCGTCCTCCATTTTGCGGGCGCAGTTGGCGCAGTCGAGATCCTCCATTTTGAATACCTTTACCATCTTGCTCACTCCTCAATATGCTCCATGCCGAGCGCTAAAATTTTATGCACATGATCGTCCGCCAGCGCGTAAAACACATTTTTGCCGTCCTTCCGCGCCCGTACCAGCTTGTTGGTTTTCAGCACCCGCAGCTGATGCGATACCGCCGTTTGGGTGATGGATAGTAGCTGTGCAATATCGCAGACGCACAGCTCGTTCTCCCTGAGCGCGTAGAGGATCTTGATCCGGGTGGTGTCCCCGAAAATTTTGAACAGCTCCGCCAGATCGTAGAGATGCTCGTCGGGCGGAAGATCTTCCAGCACCTGATCGACCGCTTCCTGATGCACGCAGAGATAGGCGCATTGCTCCGGCTCTGCCATCTCCTCACATCCTTTCATATGAATATCTGTTCATATATTAGCAGATAAAAGAGCCGTTGTCAACCCCTTTTTCCCTATTTTATGAAAAAATTTCCGCCGGTTTCCTCCTCGGCGCCGAAATCTCCAAAAAAGAGCGAAAAAAATCCTGCCGTTTGAAAAAAAGGCAGGATGAGTGCGGCGAAAAATCCGCCGCGCTTCGCAGGACAAACAGGGTTTACGCGAAAACTTCCGTCTTTGTCAAAACCTCCCTTGTTAAAGGGAGGAGGACCGCGCTTTGCGCGGTGGTGGGATTCAAAACGCGCTTGTTTGATTTTGTGCGGACAAGCCTGTTATCTCCACCCGCTGCAAGTGCGAACCAAAAGGAAAACCGCGGCGTTGCAGAGTACCACTGCCGCGCCGGTCGGCAGATCGAGCCAAAACGACAAAAACAGACCCGCCGCAAAGGAGAAAAAGGCGATCACGGCGGCGAGCGCCGTGGCGGTCGCAAACCGCCGGGTCAGCTGCATGGCGGAGAGCGCCGGAAAGATCACCAGCCCCGAGATCAGCATCGCCCCCATCAGCCGCATACCCAGCACCACCGTCACGGCGGTCAAAAGCGACAGCATCATCTGGCAAAGTCCCACCCGCAGTCCCGATGCGCGGGCAAACTCCTCATCAAAGGTGATGGCGAAAATATGCGGATAGAACAGCAGATAGAGCAAGATCACGCCGACACAGACCAGCACGCTCAGCCACCACTCCCCGCCGACAGCGAGGATACTGCCGAACAGGTAGTTATTCACGTCGGCGTTCATGCCGCCCGACAGCGACAGGATCATCACTCCTGCCGCCAGCGATACGGTGGAGATCATGGCGATCGCCGCGTCCCCCTTCACCCGGCTGTTCTCCCGCAGCCGGAGCAGCCAGAACGCCGCGGCGATCACGATCGGCACCGCCAGCGTCAGCGGCGCGAGCTGCAAGGCGCTTCCGAGCGCCAGCGCGCCGAACCCGACATGGGACAGCCCGTCCCCGATCATCGAGTACCGTTTGAGCACCAGGCTGATCCCGAGCAGCGCCGCGCAGACCGATACCGCCAGCCCGACCGCCAGCGCGCGGGTCAAAAAGGTATAGGAAAATAACTCAAGCATATTGGCCGCCCTCCGTGAGATATTCGGCCGCCGAGCCGAAAAAGTGTTCATTCTCCCCCAGACGGAGAATTCGCGTGGCGTACCGGCAGGCGGCAGGATCGTGGGTCACCATGATGATGGTCGTTCCGTTTTGATGAAGGGTATGAATCAGCCGGTACATCTCCTCGGTCGCGCCCTGATCCAGTCCCGCGACCGGTTCGTCCAGCAACAAAAGCCGGTCGGCGGCGCAAAGCGCCCGCGCCAGCAGCACCCGCTGCTGCTGACCGCCCGACAGCGCGGCATAAGGTCTTTTTGCAAGCGGCGCGACCCCCATATCAGAAAGCGCCTTTTGTGCCCGTTCCCGCTCCTCCCGCTTCAAAACGGGAGAAAAGCCCCGCCGTCGCAGCAGTCCGCTTGTCACCACCTCCCAGACCGAGGCAGGCGTCTCCTGCCGGAGGGTAGAGCGCTGCGGCAGATACCCGATCCCGCCCGGCAGGTCGATCGCTAGTCTGCCCGCCATCGGGCTATGCAGTCCCAGCAGTGTTTTGATTAGGGTCGTCTTGCCGCTGCCGTTATCCCCCACGATACAGAGATAATCCCCTTCCGTGACCGAAAAGGTAAGTCCCCTCACCACGGCGCGCCCCTCATAGCCGAGGGTCAGGTTTTCACATCGGATCACGACAGCGCCTCCTTTAACACCGAAAGATTTTCACGCATCAGCGAGAGATAGCTCTCCCCCGCTTCCCATTCGTCCCGGCTAACATTGGCGACCGAATGAAACCGCCGCTTTACGGCGCCGGTCGAGTCGCAGATCGCGTCGGCAACCCGACCCGCCGACAGCTCCGGGATCAATACCACCGGAATATCCTCCGCCCGCACCAGATCGATGAGATAGGCTACCGTACGTGCCGACGGCTCGCTTTCCGCCGCACAGCCCGGAAAAGCGGCGCGGTAGGAAAGCCCATATTCCTCGGTGAAGTACCGGATCGGGAACCGGTCGCCGAACACCAAAAGCTGCCGCTTTCCGCTCTCCACCGTCTGCCGGATCGCCTGATCCAGCTCGTTTAGCTTATTTAGATACGCCGTCTCCCGCTCCCGCACGGCGTCGGCTGTCTGCGGCAGGGCGGCGCAGAGTGCATCGGCAATCGCGGCGGTCAGCTTACCGGCATTGACCGGGGAAGTCCAGATATGCTCGTCGGGCGCTTCCTCCCGCTCGAACACGGTCATTCCCTCGGTGACCTCCTCTGTGAGCGGCGTCACAAAATCCATCAGCCGCACCACGGCGGTCTTTTCGGGGTCGATCCCCTCCAGCACCCGATCCACCCATGCCTCCGACTCGCCGCCGACATACAAAAACAGCCGGCAGTTTTGGATCGCCATAATATCGGACGGCGTGGGATCGTAGCTGTGGATCTCACTGCCGGGCGGAACCAGCAGCCGTCCCGCTGTGCCGGTCAGCTCCCGCGCAAAATCGTAAACCGGAAAGACGGTGGAAACCACCTCCGCCGGTTCTTTTTCTGCCCTGCCGCAGCCGCCAAGCGGCAGCAGCAGACCGCAGAGAAGGATTGCGATCAGCCGCCTCATTCCGTTTTCCTCCGGCAGGCGGGACAAAGCCCGTACAGCACCGTTTTGGTGTGATCCACCAGAAAGCCGTGCTCCTGCTCGATATGCGCCGAAACGCCCGCCATCGTTTCGCATTTCAGGTGAACAAGCGCGCCGCAGCCGACGCATTTCAGATGAAAATGCCCGTCGCAGCCGTCCGGCGCGGCATACTGCCAGCCGGCGCCGCCCTCGCCGGACAGATGATATTTCCGCACAACGCCCTCCTCCGCCAGCTTTTCCAGATGGCGGTAGACCGTGCTTTTCCCGATTTTGCAGTGGGCGAGAATTTCCTCGGCGGTGAGGTGCCGTTCCCCGTTTGCCTTGAGATAATCTAAAATCATTTCCCGCTGGCGGGTGCGATAGCCCGATTTTTCCATAGTGACCTCCGTTTGCGGTGGATTTTGTCGGAAAATGAAACTGAGTTTCAAATTATGACCCAGTATACCACACCTTTGTTCTGTTGTCAAATAAAAAAGCGCACCTGTTGGTGCGCTTTTTTGATGTGCTTGTTTTATACGCCGCAGTCGTCGTAATCCGCCCACTTCCTATGGTAAGAGCGGTCGTCAAAGAACCGGAACACCAAATACGCAAGGGTGGTGGCTACGGCGGCAAAGCCCAGCAGCAATGTTAAAATCGAAACCTGTGATCTTTTCATACAAACACCCCCTTTTTTGGTTCGCACTTATGGTGAGTGCGGATATATCGCTTATTTGCCCGATCCCAAGTGAGAGCAGTGATAAAGCTATTATTGACAATCCATTTAGTATGGCAGGTAGTAACAGCGGGCTTTTCTGCCCGATCCTAAGCAAGTGCGTTTTGAATCCCTCCACCGCGCCAAGCGCGGTCCCCCTCCCTTTGACAAGGGAGGTTTTGACAAAGACGAAAGCTTTGTGGTTGGAAATGGGATAAGTGAAAAAATATAATCTTCCGGCATCGCGTCCGGTGATATCTTC
>CANQKG010000138.1 GCA_947624425.1 uncultured Clostridia bacterium
TCGCCCGCAGGGCGCGTTTCGGCGGCAAAGCCCCCGATTCCCCCTTTTCGTCGAAAACCGGTTTGGCTTGTGCCAATGCTGACACCGCCTGCACCGGTTTTCTCTCAAGGTGTCACTACGGCGGCACATGTCCGCCTCCGTGACGGATTATAAATTTTTCTGTTGCTGGTTGCTTTTTCGACAGACTGCGGCGCCCGTCAGGGCGCTTTATTTTTGCGCCATGGACGGCAGTAAGTAATGCCGGAATAACGGCGCGGTCAGCAAAAGCAGCTCGGCAGGCGACGCCGTCAAAAGCAGCCTTTTTGCCTGCTTTTGCCCGAACAGGGCAGAGAGGCATTCCGCCACTCCCGCTCCGTATGCCGCAGGATCGCCGCCCTCTAAAACCTGCCGCTCGGCGGCTGCCATCTTTTCCCACAGCCGTCGGGCATTCGGCAGGACGTCTGCAAGCGGCAGCGTTTGGTATTTCTGCCCATCTGGGCCGATCATGAAAAAATGCTCCGGCATTTCAACTTCCTCCAATGAATATTTTCTATTACATAGATAATTTTATCATATCGCGGCCGATAAGTCAAGATAAAATTCTAAAAATAGAGAATATTCTATTTTCTTGACCGTTTTTTCCCGAATGTGTATAATAACAGTAAGGTGAGGAGGTATCTGATGACACAACAAGTTTTCACACCGGCGGAGATACTGCTGCCCGCAGAGGGCTGTACTTCCGTCTGGCCGACCATAGCCTGCGACCAGTTCACTTCCGATCCCGCTTATTGGGCGGAGGTGGAGCGGCTGACCGCCGACCGGTATTCGACCTATCATTTGGTACTGCCGGAACGGTATCTGACCGAGGGCAGCGAGGAGATCACCCGCCGCATGACGGGGATCTGTACTGCCATGGAGCAGTACCGGCAGGCGGCTTTGCAGCCCTTGCCCCATGCTATGGTTTATCTGGAGCGCCGGCTGTCGGGCGGAGGTATCCGGCGTGGATTGATCGGGAAGGTTGATCTGGAAAGCTATTCCTATGCGCCGGACGCTAAAACGCCGATCCGCGCCACCGAACAGACGGTGGCAGAACGTCTGCCCGCACGGATCGAGATCCGCGAGCAGGCGTCGCTGGAGCTTCCCCATCTGCTGCTTTTGTATACCGATCCTGACGACCGGCTGTTTTCGATGCTGGAAGAGGGAAAAGCCGATATGGCGCCGCTTTACGATACGCCGCTGATGTTGGGGAGCGGCCATGTCACGGGTCGGCAGTTGACCGAGACCCAGATGCAGGCGGTGGATAAACTGTTTGCAAAGCGGCTTTCTGAAAGCCCGCTTCTCTTCGCGGTGGGGGACGGGAACCACTCGCTGGCGGCGGCAAAGGCGTGCTATGAAAAGCTCAAACAGGAATTGGGCGCAAAAAAAGCCGCCCTTCATCCGATGCGGTATGCGCTGGCGGAGGTGGTGCGGCTGGAGGACGATTCGCTGTTGTTCGAGCCGATCTATCGGGTGATCTATCGCTGTGACCCGCAGACGGCGGCAAAGGCGTTTGTGGAGGAGTGCCATGCCCTTTGCCGTCCCGCAAAGGAAGGGGAGCTTTCCTTTACGCTGGTATCGGGAGAGGGTGCGGCGTCTTACGCCTGCCCTGCGCCGGAAGGCGCACTGCCGATCCATATCCTGCAGCCTTTTCTGGACCGGTATCTGGCAGATCATCCCGGTGAACTGGAGTATTTCCACGGCAGTGAGGAAACCCGTGCGGCGGCAAAACAGCCGGGCGCAGTCGCCGTTTTGTTTGACGGGATGAAAAAAAGCGAGCTGTTCCCCGGAATTCTCGCGGGCGGCGTTTTGCCGCGCAAGGCGTTTTCGATGGGGGAAGGGCGCGACAAGCGGTTCTATCTCGAAGCGCGTGCAATCCGCCCATAAAAAATGCCCGCTTTTAAGCGGGCATAGAGTATGTGACTTTTCGTTATCATACTTCAAGGGAAAATCAAAATTTACGCGAAAAGCTATTGTCTTTGTCAAGACCTCCCTTGTTAAAGGGCTTTGCCGCCGAAGCGCGCCCGGTGGGCGATGAAGCGAGACGGCAATGGCGCCGCGGTCAATTTTGCGCGAGCGTGACCGCGAGCATAAGCAAAATTGGGCACCGCAAGAGGAGGGGGACCGCGCTAAAGCGCGGTGGAGGGATTCAAAACTCCACTTTTCCTTTTCGTCGAAAACCGGCTTGGCTTAGCTCAATGTTGACACCACCTGCATCGGTTTTCTCTGGGTGTTAATACACGGCGGGAGCTTCCTCCTTCAGCCGTTCCTCGCATTGCTTCACAAGCGCCAATAACGCGGAACCGGCATTGGGATACCGCTCGGTCAGGGACCTTGTGGTTATGCTCAAAGCGGAAGTGTCCTTTAAGGGCAGCATCTTTTTGAGCGGATACCCGCTTGCAATGGCGGAGGCAATCGCCTCGTCCTCATTCATGCGCGCCTGTGCAAAGGCGGGCGCAACCGGCTTCGGCAGCTGGAAGAAGGTGTTCGGGTTTTTGGGATTTGCTCCGTACAGCACCCGGAACATACGGTAGACCGACAGGTATAAAAACTCACTGACTGCCTCGGTCAGCATTTCGTGATCTGCCTCCTGAAGCAGGGAGAACAAAACCTCCTGCGCACCCCGTAAAAGGGTTTGGGGAAGGTCGTCGTCTTTCTCCGGCGTTTTATCTAAGGCAAGGGGGAGCCGCGCACCGTTGCGGTCAGGCGTTCTGCCCAGCAGATAGTCGCAGGACACCTCGTAATAATCAGCGGCGCGGAGCAGAAAATCCAACCCGCATTCTCGAATGCCCCGCTCATAGTGGGACAACAGAGCCTGCGAGATATTGAGATCTTGTGCCGCCTGTTTTTGGCTGAGGCTGCGCTCTTTCCGCAGCAGGGTCAGAATACGCGAAAAATCATTAGCCATCGTTTTCTCCGTCTTGTTTTTTTATTCCGTATAGTAGAGTATAATATAAAAGTTACAGATTGTAAACACCTTTTCGGGAAGTTTTTCAGAAGAACAAAATCTGGCATTTTTGCCGGTGATTTTTCCCATATTTAGTCAGGGAAGGAGCGGATCGCGTGAAGAATTATCATATCCACCTGCTGCGGCACGGGCTGACCGCCGCCAATGCCGAGGGGCGGTATGTCGGCTCGACCGACCTGCCGTTGTCCAAAGAGGGGCGGCAGGAGCTGCAGCGGCTGAAGCGGGAGTACGAATACCCCGAAGTCCAGCGGGTCTATGCAAGTCCGCTGCGCCGCTGCGTGGAAACGGCAGAACTGCTCTATCCCGACCGGGAGATCAGAAGGATCGACGCACTGCGGGAGTATGATTTCGGTATTTTCGAAAACCGCGCGATCTCGGAGCTGAAAACCGACTCGCAGTTTCTGTCCTGGCTGTCCCAGGGAATGACGGCGCCGCCCGAGGGCGCGGAGAGCAGAGAGACCTTTACACTGCGGTATGAGCGGGGGTTCCGGCAGATCTTGCGGGAGATGATGGCCGATTCGGTCACCCGCGCCGCCGTCATCACCCATGCGGGGATCATCACCGGACTGTTGGCGGCGCACGGCTTGCCGCGGCGGGAGAACGCCATGGAGTGGGCGGTGGAAAGCGGGTGCGGCTATACGGTATCGACCAGCTCGCAGCTGTGGTCGATGAGCGAGCTGTTCGAGGTGTTCGACCGGCTGCCCTATTCCCGCACGCCGGATCAGTCGGTCTTTCCCGGCTATCGACTGGTCGATCTGGAGGAGGACGAATGATCGAGGTCTTTTACGGAAACGGCAAGGGGAAAACTACCGCCGCACTCGGCGCGGTGCTCCGTGCGGGCGGCAGTGGATTAAAGCCGGCGGTGGCGCAGTTTCTAAAAGGGATGCCGTCGGGCGAGCGGGAATGGCTGAAACGGCTGTCGGTGCCGGTGTTTTACACGCCGCAGTCGGTCAAATTTTATCGGGAAATGTCGGATTTCGAGCAGGAGGTTTGCCGCAGGGAAAACCGGGTATGCTTAAAGCAGGCGGCCGACGCGGCATACGGCGGCTGCGACCTGCTGGTGCTGGATGAGATACTCGACGCGGTGGAGCTTTCCGTTCTGCCGCTTTCCGCAGTGACCGATCTGCTGGATCGGCTGACCTGCGAGGTGATTTTGACCGGGCACAGCCTGCCGCAGGAGGTAAGGCGGCGGGCGGACTATATCACCGAGATGAAAGAGGTACGCCAT
>CANQKG010000139.1 GCA_947624425.1 uncultured Clostridia bacterium
CACTGTTTCGCCCGCAGGGCGCGTTTCGGCGGCAAAGCCCCCGATTCCCCCTTTTCGTCGAAAACCGGTTTGGCTTGCGCCAATTCTGACGCCGCCTGCACCGGTTTTCTCTCAGGGTGTCACTACGGCGGTACATGCCCGCCTCCGTGACGGATTATAAATTTTTTCCGTTACGGATTGCTTTTTTGATAAACAGGAACCCCCATTTCATAAGTTTTATGAAATGGGGGTTTTTAGTGCCGCTAAAATATCTTCCGGCTTTTCAGATGCGGCGGTCAGCTTGTAGTACCGTTCGCTGATGTCCCAAAGATAATGCGCGTCCGAGTCGGTGATGATCTGCGCATTCTGCAATACCGGCTGTTCGGCGCAAAGCGGGTCGATCCGCTGCGGCTTTGCGATCTCGTAACAGAAAAAGCCGGTATCGGGCGGAATCTCGCCCAATACTGCCAGCATACTGTAGCTTGCCTTGTCAATATGAGCGGGAATGGCAACGCCGCCGAACTTTTGCATCAGCCCGCTGACCTCATAAATACCGATCGAGGAAGCGGTCACCAAAAGCTGCGGATATTCCAGGATGACGTTGTCCTCGCCGTCGGTCTGGTACTGGTGCCCATAGGCGTCCACGTCGTTTTGGAAAAAGGGATTATGCTCTTCCACATACCGGTCAAACGCCATCGCACGCTCCAGCGTGGGGAAGAGGCAGACCACATGAATTTCCTCTTCGGTGCAAAGCTCCATGCCGGGGATCACGGAAAGCCCCTGCCGTTTGCCCGCCTCCAGAATGGCGGGACAGTTTTTGCAGCTGTTGTGATCGGTCAGTGCGATCACGTCAAGCTCCTTGAGCAGCGCCATACCCACGATGTTGTTGGGGGTCATGTCATTGTCGCCGCAGGGGGATAGGCAGGAGTGTATGTGAAAGTCGTAATACAGCTCTTTCATTTTAACAGCGCGGCGATCTTGGCTGCCGTTTCATAAACAGGCAGGTCGGTTTGGAGCACCGGCACGTCCTGCTGGAGCGCTTTCGCTTCTCCTTCGTCGTCCATCTCCACTCCTTCACAGAGCAAAATGCAGGCGGCGTCGGCAAGGGTTGCCACCGCTACCGAGTTCATGTTGCCCATCACCGTCAGCCAGATATCGTCGGCTTTGGCGCGTCCCATGACCATCGAAAGAAGATCGCCGCAGTAGCAGCCGCCGATCTCCCGCGACATGGCGTCGCCGCCGCACCGCACCGTAACCGAAAGGGCATTTGCCATTTCCGCAACCGTCATTCCAATTCCTCCTTGTCGTCGCTGCGTATTGGCAGCGGAATGTAATCATCAAATTGCGACAGCTTTTCGGCAAGCTCGCTCATCTGCTGCCGCAGCAGGAATACGCAGTCCCGTTCGCTTGCGTGACCTCGCACGATGTCCTCCGCCAGCGCATGGCAGGAGGGCGCGCCGCAGGAGCCGCAGTCCAGCCCGGGCAGCTTTTGGACAATTTCCTCCATCTGCGCCATTTTCTGCATTGCTTCCGAAAAGTCTGCGGAAAGACGGAGTACCGATTCTTCCTGCTCAATCTCATGTTCGCGAACGGCCTCGGTGGGGATATGGTCAAGATGACAGGCGGAGACGGGCAGGTATTTCCGCAGATGCTTGAGCCGTGCCATGGCAATATAGGGGTTCTCCACCGTCAGCACGCCGCCGACGCAGCCGCCGTTGCAGGCGTTGAGCTCCACAAACTCCAGCCCTTGGAATTTTTCATCCTCCAGATCTTCCAGCACATGGATCACATTCTCGATCCCGTCTGCGGCCAGACAGTCCTCGATCAGCGTGCCGGACGCCTCGCCGCCGCTGCTTGCCCAGCTGACCCCGATCCTGCCGCTTTCACCCAGCTCGCTCAAATCATCGTCCGCCGCTTTTTTCATGGCGGAAAGAAGAGGCGGGTAAACATCCTTGATCGCCAGCACATGGTCGATGTTGGAACGCTCTATCCCCAGCGGCTGCTTGACGGCCGTATTTTTTGCGGCACAGGGAGAAAGGAAGAACACGCCGATCTCCTCCGGCATTTTCCCGGTCTTTTTCACGGCTTCCTTCCGCGCCATGGCGGCAGCCACCTCGACCGGCGGATTGAGCGGAAGCAAATGGTCAAGCAGCATCGGAAAGCGGATCTGGATCAGCCGCACCACGGCAGGGCAGGCCGAACTGATGATCGGCTTTATGAGCTTATGCTCCGCTTCCAGCTTGCGGGTCGCGTCCGAAATGACCTCCGCCGCGTGGGAAACCTCAAACACCTCGTCGAAGCCCATTTTCAAAAGGCCGTTCAGAATCACGTCAATATCGTCCAGATTATGGAATTGCCCATAGAGCGCCGGAGCCGGCAGGGCAATTTTATAGGAAAAGTCGTCCATACTCGAAAGCGGGTCGTAGATCGGCATTTTGGCGTGGTGCGGACAGACTCTGATGCACTCGCCGCAGTCGATACACCGCTCGGAAAGAATATGTGCTTTTCCGTTCCGCACCCGGATCGCCTCGGTAGGGCAGCGCTTGATGCAGTTGATACAGCCCTTGCAGCGCGATTCGTCCAGGGTGACGGAATGGAACCGTTCTGGCATCGTTTCTTATCTCCATTCTGCCGCTGTTCATATACTTTTCCCAAAACGCCTCCGTGCGGCAAGGGAAGGCCGGGAGAGAATTATCCTTTTGGCGTGATATACACCTTCATCGTGACGGTGGTGCCGACGCCGACTTCGCTTTCCACCGTCATTTCGTCGGTGTACTTTTTCATGTTCGGCAGACCCATACCGGCGCCGAAGCCGAGCGAACGGACGTTGTCCGGTGCGGTGGAGTAACCGGCGGTCATGGCGCGGTCGATATCCTCGATACCGGGACCGGTGTCCTTGAGCACCATGGTGATATCCTCGCCGGTGACGTCCACATCTACCGTGCCGCCGTATGCGTGGATGACCATATTGATCTCGCCTTCATACATGGCGATGGCGACCTTGCGGATCACCTCGGCGGGAATGCCGAGCTGCCGCAGTGCTTTTTTTACGCTGCCGGACGCCTCGCCCGCGCGGGTGAAATCGTCTCCCGGCACATCGTAATGCAGATGGATCCCGCTCAACGCTCACAACCTCCGCGCAGCCCGTTGTCGTACAAAAGGCCACAGGCAGTAAACATGCGGTAGCGGGTCTTCATCATCACAATGCCCCGCTCTTCCGCCAGCTCCACCACGTCCTCGTTCGGCTCCTTGCCTCTGACAAACACGATGCAGACCATATCCATCATGTCCGCCGTCCGAACGACCTGCGGGTTGATCAGTCCGGTCAAAAGCACCGACTGGTCCTTCACAAACGCCAGCACATCGCTCATCATGTCCGACCCGCAGGCAGTATGTACTTCACGGGACAGTTCGGCGTCCTTGGTGATCACTTCACATTCCAAAATCTCCTTGATATCCTGTACAGTCATAACTCGATCCTTTCTGCTTTGTGTCCAAAGCCTGTTTGTGTATATTATACTAAATTTTTTATGACCTGTAAAGCATTTATGGGAAAGCCTGAAGTTTTTTATCCGTCTTCCGAAAATTTCTCTTTAAAATGGAAGATTATGGAAGCGGCAGATGGGAAATAGGGAAAAAGTCGAAAAAATTACAGGAAAATCACTGAAAAAGTTAAGATTACCACTTCCATTTTTCGTGGAGATTTGCTATAATGTGTTTAACGGATACCTCTGTGCCTTTTTTGCGGTGCGGGGTCCGGAACCTGACAGAGAGTGAAGGAGGTCTGAGTGGTATGGCAAGTACCAAATCATCTATTCCGTTCACCGGTACGCCGGAGCAGGAGCGGGAGTTGATGGCAGTCATTGCGGAACACAAGGAGCAGCAGGGTGCGCTGATGCCGGTTCTGCAGAAAGCGCAGGATATCTACGGATACCTGCCGATCGAGGTGCAGGAGATGGTTGCGGCCGGTCTGGGCGTTCCGCTTGAGGAGGTCTACGGCGTGTCTACCTTCTACTCACAGTTCTCGCTTTTCCCGAAGGGAGAGTACCGTATCTCGGTATGTCTTGGCACCGCCTGCTATGTGAAGGGATCGGGCGCC
>CANQKG010000140.1 GCA_947624425.1 uncultured Clostridia bacterium
CCCTTTGTATTCATACCATGGTGTCGGTTTTGCGGCGATACGGCAGTCACCGCCGAATTCTGGCGGGACGGGGCGCACATCAGTCGTTCCTGCACGCCTGCGCGCTAAACGGCATGGACCCCGTTTGGCTTTTGCCGACCTTTTCGGGCGTTTCGGGCGTCATCACCCCCGAAACCCTTTCTGCCGCACTGGAGGAGGACGACCGGTACGACGGCGTGTATGTCACCTCGCCGAACTATTACGGCGGCGTGTGCGACCTTCCGGCGCTGGCGGAAATCTGCCGCCGCCACCGGCTGCCTTTGCTGGTGGATAATGCCCACGGCGCGCATTTTGCGATCTCAGAAGCGCTCCACCCGATGGCGGCGGGCGCCGACCTTTGCTGTGACAGCCTGCATAAAACGCTGCCGGTGCTGACCGGCGGCGCGATGCTTCATTCCAAACTGCCTCTCTCCCTCGAAGAACTGACCGACTGCATGGCATTGACCGGCTCGACCAGTCCTTCTTATCTGATTTTGTCCTCTCTGGCGGAGGGACTGCGGTATCAAAAGGAAGAGGGACCGGCGGAATTTCGGACGCTGATCGAGAAAACGGCAAAGTTGCGGGAGGAGGCGCTGGCGGCGGGCTTTTCCCTTTTGACCGGAGACGCTCCTGCCGATCCGGTGCGGCTTTCGCTGGACACCCGCCCGGTCGGGCTGACCGGGGAAGAAGCCGCCCGGATGCTGCGCGCTCACCAAATGGAGCCGGAGTACGCCGATCCGGCAGGCGTTGTTTTGCTGTTCTCTCCTCAAAACCGGGCGGTCGATTTCGGGCGGCTTTCCACCTTTTTCGCCACCCTGTCGCCCAAGCCGCCATTGCCGGCAGAGCCGGTCACACTCACCCTGCCGGAGCAGGCGACGCCGCTGCGGGAAGCACTGCTCTCGCCCGGCGAAAAACTGCCGATCCGCCGCGCCGCCGGGCGAATCTGCGCCCGTATGATCCCGCTTTGTCCGCCCTGTATTCCGCTGGCGGTCAGTGGGGAGCGGTTGACGCCCGCGATCTGCGCGGCGGCAGAAAAGGCTGGCATTTTATCGGTATATGTGATATAATATCCACACAGTGGATATTATATTTTGATTGCCAACGCCTCGCCGTTTGCGCTTTGCGCTGCACGGCAACCGGCTTTGGATGGCAAGTACCATTCACTGCGTTCATGGTACAATATCCGCAAAGCGAATATTATACTTTTGATTGCCAGCGCCTCGCCGTTTGCACTGAAAGCGCTGCACGGCAACCGGCTTTGGATGGCAAGTACCATTCACTGCGTTCATGGTACAATAAACAACGGAAAGAGGTGCGGCGATGACCGTTTACGGAAACACGGCGGCAAAAGCCGCAATCGACGCGGCGATACAAAGCGGCAGGCTGAGCCACGCCTATCTGTTTTACGGCGAAGCGGGCACCGGCAAGCGGAGCATGGCACGGCTGTTTGCCCAAAGCCTGCTCTGCGAGGGGAAGGATATCCCCTGCGGGAACTGCCTGCCCTGCCGGAAGCTTATGGCAGGCGTACACCCCGATGTGACGGTGCTGGACGGCTCGGCTGCCCAGATCAAGGTGGACGATATCCGCCGCTGTAAAATGGCGGCGCAGGTTCGCCCGAATGAGAGCCGGTATCGGCTGTTTGAGATATTGGAAACGGACAATATGACGGTCGAGGCGGCAAACGCGCTTTTGAAGCTGTTGGAGGAGCCGCCCGTTCACGCGGTCTTTCTGCTGACGGTGCAGAATAAGGACGCACTGCCTGCCACGGTGGTTTCCCGCTGCTTTTCGGTTCCCTGTACCGCGCCCGGTATGGAGGATTGTGTGAAAGCCTTGCTCGAGCATTGTCCCGACGCGGATGGGGACGCACTGCGTCGCGCCGCCAAGGAAGCAAACGGGAACGTGGGCAGGGCGATCGCACTGCTGACCGGCTCGGATAAGGACGCCGCGCGTTTCGCGGCGGTCTGCGATGCGCTGGAGCAGAAAAGGGAACTGCCGCTTCTGCGCGCCTTTTACGCCTATGAAAAGGACGGGGACGCTTTTCTGCTTGCCTGCCGCGCACTGGCGGACCGTGCGGCAGACGCCGCCGCCTGCAAGGCAGGACATCGGGCAGGACCGCTTTCCGGCTATACCGTCGGACAGCTTTTGCAGATGGAAGCGCTGTTTCGGCAGGCGGAGGAGCGGCTGAATAATGCCGCCAATAAATCGCTTACTGCGGCATGGCTCCCTGCCATGCTGATCCGGCTTTGCTCCGGCAAATAAAACGCGCCGCTTTGGCGGCAGAAGGGAGAAGGGTATGACACAAATCGTTGGCATACAGTTTCATCCAAACGGAAAGATATATTTTTTCGCACCGGGATTTGAGGAAGTCAACGCCGGCGACCGCGTGATCGTGGAAACGGCGCAGGGGCTGGAGTGCGGCAAGGTGGCGTACGGTGTCCGCGAGGTGGAGGACAGCGAGATCAGCGCGCCGCTCAAACCGGTGCTGCGGCGGGTCAACGAGATAGACTTGAAGATTTTAGAGGAAAACAAACAGCGGGAGCAGGAGGCGTTCCCAATCTGCCGCCAGAAGATCGAGAAGCACGGGCTGGACATGAAGCTCGTGGACGTCGAGATGACCTATGACCGGAAGAAGATGGTGTTTTACTTCTTTGCCGAGGAGCGGGTGGACTTCAGAGAGCTGGTCAAGGACCTTGCCGCCACCTTCCGCACCCGGATCGAGCTGCGGCAGATCGGCGTGCGGGACGAGGCGAAGATGCTGGGCGGACTTGGCAGCTGCGGGCGGCCGTTCTGCTGCTCCACCTATATGTCGGACTTCCACCCTGTTTCGATTAAAATGGCAAAGGAGCAAGGGCTATCCCTCAATCCGGTGAAGATATCCGGCACCTGCGGGCGGCTGATGTGCTGTTTGAAATATGAGCAAAACGCCTATGACGATTTGATTCGGCATACACCACGGGTAGGCACGGCGGTCGAAACCGAGCAAGGACGCGGCGTTGTGACGGCGGTGCAGCTTCTGACCGGAAAATTGAAGGTGCAGCTGGACGATACGCCGGAGGGCGGCAGCCCGATTGAGGTGCGGGTGGATGAGGCAGTACCGCTGCGAAAGGACGGCACACCGGTGCATCCGCTTCGCCCCAAAACGGCGGAGGCACCGCCGGAGGAGGAGCCGGCGCCGACAAGCGAGGCGGCAGAACCGCAGCCGGAAAAGGCGCATGCCGAGCGGCAGAAGCAGAATCATAAAAATCGCGGCGGAAAAAATCACCGCCGCCGCAGACCGCAAAATGCCAAACCGAAACAAACCGACCGACCGGAATAAAAAGGACGGGCTTTTTGCCCGTCCTTTTTATTCGTCCATTTCCAGCACGCGCCAGAGGGCGAGGTTTACATATTCCGAAAGGGAACGGAAGTCGGCTTCTGCCAAGGCTTCCATCTGTTTTAGAATGTCCCGCCGGATCGTCATGCCGATCCGCTGCTTTTCGGGTACCGCTTCGCTTTGCGGCTTTACATAGGGCGAACGGTTACCGCTTGCTTCCACCCCTCTGATCCACCGACTGAGCAGCAGTTCAGTGTAGCGGGAAATGCTCCGCCCGCTGTCCGCCGCGCCCTCTTTGAGCCGTGCCGCCGGTTCCGGATCGAGGGTGAAACCCTTGGACATTTTGTACCGTCTCTCCATTTCTTGCTCCTCTTTTATGGGAATAAAAAAAGTGTGCAGCCTCAGCTGCACACCGAAAAACGCAAACCCCGATTGTCGCCAAACAAACTGAGTCGAAACGGAAGGAGTTATCCTCTTCTGTTATTCCACCCCATAGAATTTGCGTTTTTACCAAATTCTTACAAGGTGGAATATGCAAAAAACCAGAATAACCCCGATAAAAAAGAAAATACCCCCGTTTCGTTGATTCAGTTTGTTTGGCAACATCAGTGTACCATATTCCGCAGAATTTTGCAACGGTTTTATGAAAACCGGAACAAAGATTGCTTTGTGCTTGGTGCTTTTGAATCCCTCCACCGCTTCGCGGTCCCCCTCC
>CANQKG010000141.1 GCA_947624425.1 uncultured Clostridia bacterium
TGAGGATGAGGAAGCCTTCGAAAAGGATCTGGCGGAGCAGCGGGAGTTGTACGGCGACGCCTTTGAAACCGATTTCATGGACGCCAGGCACTACACCATGGGCGTTTACAAAGAGCTGTTTTTCGACACCGTGCGGTACCGGAAGCTGTACCACCTGCTCTATGACGAGGGCGGCGAGGGATATATCGACGACGCGGCGCTGCTGGAATATTTCCACGACGCCTACTTCACCTTCCGGCAGATCATGACGCCGGGCGACGAAGAAGGACAAACGGTCAACATGGAGAAAATCTACCGCATCCGGCAGCAGCTTGACGACGGCGGCGATTTTGAAGCGCTGCAGGCAGAGTTTGACGCCGACCCCTACCGTGACGATCACCCGAACGGGTACACCGTCACCTTCGGCGATGTCGACGAGGACGTCGAGGACGAGCTTTCCATGCTGACGATCGGCGAGGTGTCATCGGTCTTTGGCGCAGGCGAATATTATATGATCCTCAAGCGCTATCCGCTGGACGAATCGTTCTTTGAGCCGAACAAGGCGGATATCTACAATCACGCGGCGGAAAGGGATATGAACAGCCGCCGGAAGCAGATCATGGAGGAGATGTTCGACTCGCTGGAATATCAGGACGTCTACGGCGAGATCACAGTGGATACGCTGAACTAAAATAACGCGGCGCCTTTATCCGGCGCCGCGTTTGATTTTTGCCAAAAAACGGTCGATTTGCATAAGCACAGCCACAGACATATACAAAATCCGCAAGAAAAATTTCTATTTGCGATTTTGAATCCCTCCACCGCGCATTAGCGCGGTCCCCCTCCCTTTGACAAGGGAGGTCTTGACAAAGACGGCGGCTTTGAGAGAAATTGTGTTTGGGTTCCCAAAGTGTATTGAGAAGAATTTCATGCTCAACTGCGCGTTATGTTATTGCGGTTTGGCGTCCATGCTGAACATATCCAGCTGGGCGACCACCAGACGGTAGTAGATACCCTGCTTGGCGATCAGCTCCTCATGGCTTCCCATTTCGGCGATCCGGTGGCGATCCAGCACAATGAGTCGATCCGCGTCCCGCAGTGTGGACAGCCGGTGGGCGATTGCCACCGTTGTCCGTCCCTTGACCAAACGGGAGAGCGCCTGCTGGATCTGGAACTCGGTTTCGGTGTCCAGACTGCTGGTCGCTTCATCGAGGATCAGCAGTTCGGGGTCGTTGAGGATCGCGCGGGCAATGGCGATCCGCTGTCGCTCACCGCCAGACAGCCGATAGCCGCGCTCCCCGACATAGGTATCGTACCCGTCGGGCAGGCGGGTGATAAAGCCGTGGGCATTCGCCAGCTTGGCGGCACGGATCACCTCGGCAGGGGTGGCGTTTGCCTTTGCATAGGCGATATTGTCATAAAGCGAACCGGAGAACAAAAAGGTTTCCTGCAACACCACGCCGATCTTACTGTGCAGGCTTTTCTGCTTCATCTTCCGGATCGGTACGCCGCCGGCGGTGATCTCCCCTTTATCGGGGTCGTACAGCCGCATCAGCAGGTTGATGGTGGTGGATTTCCCCGTGCCGGACGCGCCGACCAAGCCGATCATCTCCCCTGCTTTGATCTGCAGGTCGATGTCCTCCAGCACCGGCGCATAGGAATGATAACCGAAGGTGATATTCCGCAGCACGATGTCCCCGCTCAGATCGCCCTCGACGCTGTCGTCCTCGTCCTGCATGGTGATATCCTCCTCCAGCACCTCATAGATCCGGGTGATCGAGGTGTTGAGCTGCATCAGCATACGGGGCAGCCGCACAAAGAAGTCGATCGGGCCGTAGAGCATACCGGCATACGCCATGAACTGTACCAGCTGTCCCGGCGTGAAGCTGCCGTCCATGACCCGCACACCGCCGAGGTACATCACCAGCACCGTCCCTGCCGAAAAGAGCATCGACACGATGGGATAGAAGGTGGCGAAAAACAGCTCGTTTCGCCGCTGGAGGAAGGTCAGCCGCTTCTGGTAGCCCGAAAAGCGGTCGATTTCCCGTTCCTCCTGCCCGAATGATTTTACCACCCGAATGCCGGATATGACGTCCTGCAGGCGGCTGTTCACCCGATCGGTAAACCGCCACTGCTGACGGTACATCCGCCGCTCCTTGGTGCGGAAAAGGCGGCGCGCCAGCAAAACGACCGGCACAAAGGCAAGAGCCGAGAGGGTGAGCAAGGGACTCATTTGCAGCATGATGGCGGCGGCAAACAGCATGGTCAGAACCTGGCTGAACATCTGCCCGAAGGTATCCATCATAAAATCGGAGATCACCTGGGTGTCCTGCGTCACGCGGTTCATCAGCGTACCCGCCTCGTACTGGCTGATATAGGAAAAGGAAAGGAGGTTCAAATGCTCGAACACCCGGTGCCGCAGGTCGTTGCTGATCCGGGTGCCGAGATAGGCGCTGCCGAGCGTCTGTCCCGTTTGGAACAGCAGGATCAAAAGCGAGAAGAGCAGCATCAGCCCGGTGAACCGCAGAATGTCCGGCACACCGCCCTGAACGGGCAGCAATATCGTATCAATAAAATCGCGGGAAACAAACTGTGAGCCGACCCGCAGCAGCGATATGACGGCAATGGAGGCGGTCAGCAGGATAAGCGGCAGAAAATAGTGGCTGCACAGCTCCACAAGGCGGTGAAGCGTTCCGCCGCCGCCCTCGCAGAACACGCAGCGGTTCCCGCCGTGAAGCGGCTTACCGCATTTGAAACAGTATTTCTCCCGCTCACGGCTTTCCACCGTTCGATCCTCGCCGGCGGCAAACAGGGTGGCGCCCTGCGCCAGATAGGACATACGGGTGATCTGCTTCATGCTGAACCGGCAAAGCAGCGTTTCCCGTTCCTTTTCTTTGAGGATCAGAAAGCCGCAGTTCACCTCCGGCTCACAGGCAAAGCTCATACCGGCGGCAAACGGATATTCCTCCACCTCGCTGCCGGTGATCAGATAAAGTGCGCTATGTGTCACCGCCACGTAGCCGTTATCGCAAAGCGCGTGCTGCGGCGTTAAGTCATAGGGCACGCAGTAAACGGGCGTCTCCCCTTTCAGATAAGGGGAAAGCGCAGCCGCCTGTTCGGGCGGCAATGAGAAGCAGAGCTTCATACGGCTCCCTCCTTTTTATATGAATACATCCAACAGCCGCCGCTCCCGTGCGGTCAGCTTTCCCAATGAGGGAATCTCGAACCGGTTGCCGTCCAAGTCCTCGATCATGTACCGGTCGCCCCCGATCGAGTAGATATGGGTGCCGCCCATTGAAACGGTAAACCGGCAAAGCCCGTGATCGGTTTCGGTATCCCAATAGGTGCAGCCCATCTCCTCCCGCACCGAGATCACCCGCTTGATGATCGGGTGATAATACCGCAGCTCCAGCTGCTGTGTCAGCAGCCGGACGGTATCCTCCGGAAAATCGGACAGGCTGTGGATCAGCCCGATCTCCCGATTGTTGTCGGTCGGGTCGCAGACCGCGACGTCATGCTCCGGGTCGGAAAACGGGAAACAGCGGTGGAGATTTACCCGGTCATACTGCCGCTCGCCGTCGTCGCCGGTATACCGCATGGCGAGAAAGCCGCCCTCGGTTCCGGTGAAAGTCGCGTTTTGCGGCGTCAGCGGTCTTATAGTAATCATTTCCTCAACCGCTTTTTGCTCCTGCTCTAAAATATCAGTCGTATATTGATCCATCATCGTTCCTTCTTTACTCAAGGCCGCGGGTGGCAAGCGCCCGGGTCTGTAATTCATACAGCTTATAGTAAACGCCCTGCTTTGCAAGCAGCTCGGCGTGGGTGCCGGTCTCGACCATTTTTCCGTCCTCCAGCACGATCAGCCGATCCGCATCCCGGAGAGTGGAAAGCCGGTGGGCGATCGAAAGGGTCGTCCGTCCCTGTGACAGCCGGGTGAGCGAGGTTTGGATCGCCCGCTCGGTTTCGGTGTCCACCGAGGCGGTCGCCTCGTCCAGCACC
>CANQKG010000142.1 GCA_947624425.1 uncultured Clostridia bacterium
CAAGGGGAAAACAGTGGTTCCTCCGAGGCGCGTCACGAAATATGGATGCGCATTGCGTGATCACCAACATCACAGATGAAGGTTATGATTATTATTACTGCCATCTGTTGGATGAATGGGAAAGAGAGAATCTTTATAACAGCGAGGTCACCGGCGTTGATTTTGTGGAAAATCTGGGACTGGAAAACCTTGTGATTCCCGAAACGACCTATGCAATCTTTGAGACAAGCGACGTCAAAAGCACGATTTGTGATTATTTTGACCTGCTGAATTTAAGAATACAGGTCTTGACGGAGTGGATGCCGGAAATGGGCTTTCAGCTGAAAAATGCCCCGGAGCTTGCCGTCTATCATTGGCTGCCAAAGGCAGAGCGCAGCGTTCAGGTTTGGATGCCGATTGAAAAAGTAAAATAACCCTTTCTGCCGCCCGCGCTTTGCGGGCGGCATGAGCGTGTCGATAAAGTCGACACGCTTCGAGGGACAAACCGGGTTATGCTAACGTCAGCGTCTTTGTCAAAACCTCCCTTGTCAAAGGGCGCTCTTGCCGAAGCGCGTCCTGTGGACGATGAAGCGAGGCAGGAATGACGCTGCAATTCTACCGTCTTTGTCAAAACCTCCCTTGTTAAAGGGAGGGGAACCGCGCTTGCGCGGTGGAGGGATTCCAAACCGCTTTTTTCTCTTGCGGTTCCCGACATCGGCTGCGGTGCCATTCCCGCCTCGCTTTTTCGACAGACTGCCGCCGTCGCATTAAAAACTACGACGGCGGATGGGTTTGTCACAATTCGGGTGTATAAAATGATGAATAGGCAGCCGCTTACAAACGGAATGGAGGTACAATGATGAAAATAACTCTTCTGCCTTTGTCGAGCGAAGATCGAAATCAGTTTATTTTAGACAATCAGGAAGCATTCAATTTTGGAGCGTTGGAGGAGTTCGGGCGCAGGGACGATCACTTTGAGGAAGAAGGCGAGATCATATCTCGTGCCACGATTGAACATTCCATTGACAACGGAGAGGCATACCGTATTATACAAGACGGCAGAAGCGTCGGCGGTGTAGTCATTCGTGTCGACGGAGAACACGGCGATCTTGATTTGCTGTTTGTTTCTCCGAAAATCCACAGCAAGGGCGTTGGATATGCGGCGTGGTGTGCCGTAGAAAAACTGCACCCCGAAGTGAAGGTATGGGAAACTGTCACGCCCTATTTTGAAAAGAGGAACATCCATTTTTATGTGAATCGCTGCGGCTTTCATATTGTGGAATTTTATAATAGCCATCATCCCGATCCGAATGACCCCGATATGGGAGCCGAAACGGGCGAACAGTTTCCGGAAGGAATGTTTCGGTTTGAAAAAAGAATAAAACCGTGATGTGTTCTTATCATTTCACCACCCATTCCGTTTGTCGGCGAAAAAACAAATATCCACAAAGCGTTCGGGTGTGAAACCTCGGACGCTTTTTTCTTCCCCAAACATTCCGTATCGGTGTGTGAAGTGATGACTTTCGAAAACACATCTGCAAATTTTTTAGGAACTTCCGAATATTGTATTGCAATTCGCCATACAATATGGTATCATCAGAAACAGAAAGCAGGTGTTTATGATGGCAACGAAAAGCGCAAATGTAACGGCTCGTGTGCAGCCGGAAATCAAACGGCAGGCAGAGGCGGTCTTGAACAGAATCGGCTTGCCCGTTTCGGTTTTGATCGATACCTTATACAGGCAAATCATTATGACGGGCGGCGTTCCGTATTCTCTTACCGTGCCCAAACTGCCCACAAGAGACAGCTTGACCGATGAGCAGTTTCATGCCATGATGGAAAAAGGCTGCAATCAGGCAGAATCCGGTGAAGGGCTGTCCGCGGAGGAAGCCTTTGCCAAAATCCGTGAGGATATTTGAGTATGCGGTATGAGGTGAAACTGACGCCGCAGGCATTCGAGCAAATCGAAGAAACGGTACAGTACATTTCCAAAATCCTCTTAGAACCGGAAATCGCACGAAAATGGGCGGATACGCTGCAAAGCGAAATCGAAAAGCTGGATTCTATGCCGTCAAGATACTCTCTTACCGAGGAAGAACCGTGGCATACAAAGGGAATCCGAAAAATGCCCGTAAAAAACTTTCTCATCTACTATCTTGTTGACGAGAAAAGAAAAACCGTATGGATCACCGCAGTGATATACGGACGGAGAGATCAGATTTCGGCATTGCTCGATACGCCGTCGCAGTAAAAACTACGACGGCAGGAGCGTGGCGAAAAATCGCCACGCTTCGAGGGACAAATCGGGTTTACGCGAAAGCTGCCGTCTTTGTCAAGACCTCCCTTGTTAAAGGGCGCTCTTGCCGAAGCGCGTCCTGCGGACGATGAAGCGAGGCGAGAGTGGCGCCGCGGCACCCGCAGGGCACAAGATCAATTTTGCGCGAGCGTTACCGCGAGCATAAGCAAAACCCAGAACCGCAAGAGGCGGGGACCGCGCAAAGCGCGGTGGTGGGATTCCAAACCGCTTTTTTCTCTTGCGGTTCCCGACATCGGCTGCGGTGCCATTCCCGCCTCGCTTTTTTGACAGACTGACGCCGCCGCAGTAAAAATTGCTGCATATGGGTTTACCCGAAAAAATCAAAAATTACTCTTGACAATGGTTTTCTTTTCCCTTATAATAGTATTAAGTCCTGATAGTGATAAGAGGTGAGGGCATGAAGCGGCAAAGAGAGACCCGTCAGCGGCGGCTGGTGCTGGAGGCGGTGCGCGCACGGCGGGATCATCCCACGGCAGACCAGCTTTATCTGGACATGCGGCAGCGGGAGGAAACGGTCAGTCGGGGCACGGTTTACCGGAATCTCAAGCTGCTGTCCGAGACGGGGGTCATCGCCCGTATTCCGATGGAGAGTGCCGATCGCTTCGATCTGCGGGAGGAGCCGCACGATCACCTGCATTGCAGCGGGTGCGGCGCGGTGTGTGACATTCCGTTTCCCTATCAGGCTGAGCGGGATCAGGCGCTTGCCGAGGCGACCGGTTATCGAATTGACCGTCACCACACCGTATACGAAGGGCTGTGTCCTGCCTGTCAAAGCAAAGAGAAGAAAGGAGAAAAAGAATGAAAAAGTGGATCTGTACTGTATGCGGCTATCTGCATGAGGGCGATACGCCGCCGGAGGCGTGTCCGAAATGCCGTCAGCCTGCCGAGAAGTTCAAGGAGGCGCCGAAAACCAATCCCTATGCCGGTACCAAGACCGAAAAGAATCTGTGGGAGGCGTTCGCAGGCGAATCTCAGGCGCGGAACAAGTACACCTATTTTGCGTCGGTTGCGAAGAAAGCGGGCTATGAGCAGATTGCGGCGCTCTTTCTGAAAACCGCCGACAACGAAAAGGAGCACGCCAAGCTCTGGTTCAAGGAGCTGGGCGAGCTGGGTGACACCGCCGAGAATCTGCTCCATGCGGCGGAGGGCGAGAACTTCGAGTGGACCGATATGTACGACCGTATGGCGCAGGAGGCGGAGGAAGAAGGCTTCACCGAGCTGGCTGCCCGCTTCCGCGGCGTGGCGGCGATCGAGAAGGAGCATGAGGAGCGGTACCGCGCGCTGCTCAAAAATGTGGAGACAAAGCAGGTGTTTGAGAAAAGCGGCGTGCAGGTCTGGGAGTGCCGCAACTGCGGGCATATCGTGGTCGGCGCCAAGGCGCCGGAAGTCTGCCCGGTCTGCAACCACCCGCAGAGCTTCTTCGAGCTTCGCCAGATCAATTATTAACCCACAAAAGCCAAAAAAGGACGGGCTTCTGCCCGTCCTTTTTTGGTACGCACTGATGGCAAGTACCGGCATCGGGCTTTTGCCCGATACGAAATAGGCGCTTTTGAATCCCTCCACCGCTTCGCGGTCCCCCTCCCTTTGACAAGGGAGGCTCTGGCGACCAAATGAGTTTTACCGGAAATATGGAAAAAGGAAGGCTGACAAAAGCCTTCCTTT
>CANQKG010000143.1 GCA_947624425.1 uncultured Clostridia bacterium
AGGGAAAGGAACTTTGGACGGATCGGAAAAAGGGGGACAAAATCTACTGTTATCGCGGCAGAAGTGAGCGGGACGAGGCGGACTTTATCGCCGAAACGGTGCTGAAAGATGTGGCGGCGGGCGGAAAATTCGGTGATCATGCCGTTCTCTATCGCATGAACGCACAATCGCAGAACATTGAGCAGCGGTTTCTTCGCTCCGGTATTCCCTACCGGGTCTTTGGCGGCACGAAATTTTTTGACCGAAAAGAGATTCGGGACGTCATCTCCTATTTTTGCGTCCTGCAAAATCCGAGCGATGCGGTACGGCTGACCCGGATCATCAATGAACCGAAGCGTGGGATCGGCGATACCACGGTGCAGAAAGCCGTTTCCATTGCGGCGGGTACCGGGGAATCGGTATACGAGGTGCTGCAAAGTGCGGACGCCTACCCCACGCTGGAAAGATCAGCCGGAAAGCTGAAAGCCTTTACAGACTTGATTGAGCGGCTGAGAGCAGAAGTGGGAAATCTGACCCTTGACAAACTGCTGGACGAAGTGATGCAGGAAAGCGGTTACGAGGAAATGCTGCTCACACAGGGCGAAGAAGGCGCGATGCGGCTGGAGAATATTGCCGAATTAAAATCCGCCCTGCTCAAATACGGCGAAGAAAACGATCCTTTTGATCTTTCCGGATATCTGGAGGAGGTAGCGCTCTACACCGACCTTGATACCATGAATCAGGCGGAGGACTGCGTGGTTTTGATGACTCTCCACTCCGCCAAGGGGCTGGAGTTCCCGATTGTCTTTATTGCAGGGATGGAGGAAAACATCTTCCCTTCCTCCCGCAGCGTTGCGAACGCCGCGGAATTGGAGGAGGAACGGCGGCTTGCCTATGTGGGCATTACACGCGCCAAGCAGAAGCTGTATCTTCTCTCCGCCGCCGAACGGATGCTCTACGGTTCGGTCAGCCGAAACCGCGTTTCACGATTTGTGGAAGAAATACCGATTGAGCTGCGCGATATGGAGGACGCCTCCTTTCCCCTGCGGACGCACCAAAAGCCGGTACGCGCCTTTGCCCCACGCCGTGAGAATGCTCGCGGCAGGACGGTCGGCATGGCGGCAAAGCCGGCGGAAAAAACCGAAAGCTTGTCTTACACCATAGGTGACAGAGTGGTACACCGTGCCTTCGGCGCCGGAACGGTTTTCAGCATGACCAAAATGGGAAACGACACGCTGGTGGAAATCGACTTTGACAAGGCCGGAAGAAAGAAGATCATGGCCAACTTCGCCCGCCTCCAAAAAGAATAGTTTGCCGGCACCTTTTTGTCATGGCCGCCATAGAATGTAGGGAAAGCGATATGCTTTTACTACTCTTAATCAGGAGGACTTTCTATGGCAGCAGATAACTCATTTGCCCCACTTGGCGGCGGAAGCGGCTCCAACTGCTTCAAAGAGGCTGTCTGCATCGACACCGGGCGGATCTACGACTCATGCAGCGACAAGGACTGTTTGGAGGATCTGCGGGTAACCTTTACCGATGCGGGACAGCAGATCATTGATCAGGCGATCAGTGTAAAAAGCCGGCACATCACCGTACTGAATGTATTTATGGATGTAGAGCCGGTTCCGTTCAACACAGGCTTCTATTCGGTGGATATGACCTTCTTCTTCCGGGTAGAGCTGGAAGCGTACTTATCTCCGATGTGCAGTCCGACCCCTGTTTGCGGGCTTGCCACCTTCAGCAAAAAGGTGATCCTTTACGGCAGTGAGGGAAGCGTGAAAACCTTCTCCTCGGTCATGTGGGGTATGCCGGACGAGAGCGGCGGCAACTTCCCCGCCAATCTTCCCCTTGCGCGGGTGCAGGTGGTGGATCCGATCTGTCTCGCCTGCAGGCTGTGCGAGTATTCGCCCTGCTGCGGGGAGCCGATCGTCAACATCCCCGACCGGATCGCGGCAGCCTTTGAAGGCAATTTTGCGGCAAACAACGACAACCGAAACAACGTGGTTCTGATCACCATCGGTTTGTTCTCGATCGTCCAGCTGGAGCGCGAGGTGCAGATGATGGTGCCGATCTATGACTTCAGTATTCCGGATAAGGAATGCACCACCACGACCGACGACCCCTGCGAGCTGTTCAAGCAGATCAAGTTCCCGGTCAACGAGTTTTTCCCGCCCCGACTTGATCCTGACGCCTGCGACGAAACGCCGCCGACCGTATAAGGAGCAAAAAAATCCCGCCCCTTTTGGGACGGGATTTTTTTGACATTTTAGAACCTGCTTCTTGCCACATAAGTGGTATGCAGCACTTCATGCGCCTTATGGCTGCCCGGCTTGCCGAAGTACTCATCATACAGTACCTTCATCACCGGACTCTCATGCGATTTCCGCAGTTCCAATCCTGCGTCCGCATCATACAGTGCCTTGGCGCGAATGCCTGCCAGATCGGTGAAGTTCCGCACCGACGCAGGCTGTGTGGGCTGACCGCCGCCGTTGACGCAGCCGCCCGGGCAGGCCATCACTTCGATGAAGTGATATTCCGCCTCACCCTTTTGCACCTTCTCCAGCAGAGCGCGTGCATTGGCGAGCCCCGAAACGACCGCCACCTTGACATCCATACCCGCTACATGATAGCTGGCTTCCTTGATGCCCTTGGTGCCGCGCACATCGGTGAAATCGAGCTTTTCGAGCTTGTCACCGGTCAGGGTCTCGACTGCGGTACGGAGAGCCGCCTCCATCACGCCGCCGGTCGCGCCGAAGATATGACCGGCACCGCTGGCAATGCCGAGAGGTACATCGAACTCCTCATCCGGCAGAGCGGCAAACTCGATACCGGCGCGATTGATCATCCGTGCAAGCTCACGGGTGGTCAGCGCAATATCCACATCGGGTACGCCCGCCGCGTCCTCATCGTCTCTGCCCACCTCAAACTTCTTGGCGGTGCAGGGCATGATGCTGACGACCACGATGTCCTTCGGATCCAGCCCGTTCTTCTCGGCATACCATGTTTTGACAACAGCGCCGAACATCTGCTGCGGCGATTTGCAGCTGGAAAGATTGTCGATAAAATCAGGAAAATTATGCTCACAGAACTTGACCCAGCCGGGCGAGCAGGAGGTGATCATCGGCAGCTTGCCGCCGTTTTGCACCCGCTCGACAAATTCATTTGCTTCCTCCACAATGGTGAGGTCAGCGCCGACGTCGGTATCAAACACCTTGGCAAAGCCAAGCCTACGCAGCGCAGCGACCATCTTGCCGGTCACATTCGTGCCGATCGGCATACCGAACGCCTCGCCCAGCGTCACCCGGATAGAGGGCGCGGTATTGACCACCACATGCTTGGTAGGATCGTTGAGCGCCGCCCAAACCTTATCGGTGTCGTCCTTCTCGGAGAGCGCGCCGGTCGGACAAGCCACGATGCACTGACCGCAGGATACGCAGGCGACGTCCGCCAGATCCTGATCAAACGCACAGCCGATATGAGTCTTGAAGCCACGCTGATTCGCACCGATCACGCCGACCGACTGCAGCTTATCGCAGGCTGCCACACAGCGGCGGCAGAGGATGCACTTGCTGTTGTCACGGTACATATGCGGTGCGCTGTCGTCGATCTCGGAAGGCGTTTTTTCGCCGGTGTACCGTTCCTCATTGTCCACGCCGTATTCATGGCAGAGACGCTGCAATTCGCAGTCGCCGCTGCGGACGCAGGAAAGGCAGGAACGGTTATGGTTGGACAGTAGCAACTCCAGCGTTGCTTTTCTCGATTTCTGCAAAGCGGGAGAATTGGTCGTAACTTCCATGCCGTCATTGACCGGATAGACGCAGGCCGCCGCCAGACTGCGGGCGCCCTTGACCTCGACCACGCACATACGGCAGGCGCCGATCTCGTTGATCTCCTTTAAGTAGCAGAGGGTCGGAACGCGAATCC
>CANQKG010000144.1 GCA_947624425.1 uncultured Clostridia bacterium
GTTTTCGACTGTGGGATCGCCGCGCAGCGCTCCGTTGTTTTCGGTGACTGTCGGCTCGTTCATCAGGAAATCTGCCCCCACGCTGTCGATGGCAACCGGATCCTGAGAGACAAACACGCTGGATGTGTAATCCCCGTTGAAGGGAGCCTGCTGCCATCTGGAATTATTCCCGGTAATGGACGCCCCCTCGCTTGGAGCGCAGATCAAGGCGTCCAGCATATACAGCACCGTTTTGCCGCCAAGGTCGGCGTTTGCCATTAAGTCAACAAGAGGGCTGTAAATGCCCATCTCGTTTCGGGTGAGCCACTGGTGAAGGTTTGCACCCTCCGGCGGGCGCATGGTGTTGCCGTTGATAAACGAACCGAAGTGATTTTTCCCGCAAAGGGTAATGCCGTAGCTGTGACCCTTGAGGTTGGCAAGGTTGATGACATAAGTCGCCTCGGTGACGCAGGTGGGAAGGTAGTTGACCGCTCCGCCAAATTCATGCGACCAGACAATGGGCGCGGATTTGTCCGCCACACCGGTATCCCGGTTCACAAAGCGGACGCCTTTCAGCTTTCCCTCGGTACACATTTCTACCATGTAATCCGGGAAAAGCCGGGACACGTCGTAGACTGTGATATTCTCCGGCGCAATACCGGCTTCCTCTGCCATAGAGGTAAGCAGCGCTTTCAGCAGCACAGGATTGGTATAGCTCATTTTTGTCTTGCCGGAGGCGTCGTTGTCATAGACGGCCGAGCCGTTGATGTTGGCCTTGATTGCAATTTTCTGTCCCGCCGTATATCCGCCGCTTTTGCCGTGCGAGGCATTGTGTGCGGTGAACAGCGCCGCCCAGCCCTCTTCGGCGCTGCCTTTCCCTCCGAGGGAAGCAATGCTGTCATTCACCATGGACAGAATACAGGCTTCGTCAAAGTGATCGGTTTCCCACCAATACCCGGTTCCGTCCCATTCCACGCTGTCCGGATCGTGTGTCCAAACAACCCGCCCCGGCATCGCGCCGACGCCGGTTCCGTAGGGTGCATGCTGCGGATAGACGTTGTCATATTCCTTGCTTGGCACAAAATTGTCGGCGGTATTTTCCGTATGCTGTTCCCCCTTTGTACCGGAAGAAAGCTCCGATGACGGCGAATTTTCCGTTTCTTCCGTGTTATTTGAAATTTCCTGATTACCGCCGCAAGCGGCACAGCAAAAAATCATCGCCAATAAGAAAACCGCCGAAATCAGCCGTTTCACCTGCACTCCTCCGTTTCTGTGCGCTTGATTTTTACTTCAAATATTCGGTGAAGAACGCCTCCAGCCGATCAAACGGAATGGCGTTCTTTCCGCCGCCGTCATAGAGATCGGTATGAACCGCGTCCGGGATGAGAAGCAGCTCCTTGTTTTCCGTGTACTTGCTGTTTTTTATCATGGCGGCATAGGCGTCCTTCCCGAAATAGCAGGAGTGTGCCTTTTCACCGTGCATGACCAAAACGGCGCTTCTGATCTCGTTTGCGTATTGGAGAATGGGCTGGTTGAGGAAGGATTCGCACCCGATCACGTTCCACCCGCCGTTCGAGTTGAGGGAGCGGGCATGATAACCCCGTTCGGTCTTATAGTAGTCGTAGTAGTCCTTCACAAAGAACGGCGCGTCCTCCGGCAGCGGATCAACGACGCCTCCGCCGAGGGCATATTCGCCCGCCTTGAGGTCGGCAAGCCGCTGTTCGCACATCGCCTGTCTTTTCTGATAGCGGGCTTCTTCGCTGTCCTCGCTGTCAAAGTAGCCCTTGGCGTTTACCCTTGTCATGTCGTACATGGTGGAGGCGACTGTTGCTTTTACTCTCGTATCCAGCGCCGCGGCATTGAGCGCCATGCCGCCCCAGCCGCAGATACCGATGATCCCGATCCGGTCGGGATCGACCCGCTCGTTCAGCGACAGGAAGTCCACCGCCGCCATAAAGTCCTCGGTATTGACGTCGGGCGACGCCATAAAGCGCACGTTGCCGCCGCTTTCTCCGGTAAACGAGGGGTCAAAGGCAACCGTCAGAAAGCCGCGCTCCGCCATCGTTTGTGCGTAAAGACCGGCGCATTGCTCCTTCACCGCGCCGAACGGACCGCAGACCGCGATCGCCGGCAGCCTGCCCGACGCGCCCTTCGGCAGATACAGATCCGCCGCCAGCGTGATCCCGTACCGGTTCACGAACGTCACCTTGTTGTGATCGACCTTCTCGCTTTTGGGAAAGGTTTTGTCCCATTCCATCGTCAGTTTCAGTTCTTCTTTTTTCATGATGTTTGCCATCCTTTCGTTATTTCACAGATTGTTTTTCGGTTTGCCGTATCAGATAATCCATAAGGTCTACCCGCTTTTGGCTTTCGTGCATCCGGTCAAGCAGGATGCTGCGGCACTGCTTGAGGAATCTTGTCAGTTCGACAAGGTTGCCCGTTTGCAAAATGCGCTCTGCCTTCTCGATTTCCTCCGCTTTGCATCCCGCGTCGGCCATCCCCGTAAGCAGATTTTCCGTTTGTTCGCTCATCCTCTCATTCCTTCCGAGTCCCACTTTTTTCTGACATCATCATTATAGCATATTGATTTTTTCTTCGCTAATGGTTATAATGAATATCGTGATATGCCTTTTATGAATATCAAGGAGGAATCCATATGGAAATTCGCACGCTGCGCTATTTTTTAGCCATTGCAAGAGAAGAAAACATGACCAAAGCGGCGGAGATTCTGCACGTCACGCAGCCCACGCTGTCCAAAACGCTTCGGGCGTTGGAGGATGAGCTTGGGAAAAAGTTGTTCACCCGGCACAGCTTCAGCATTTCGCTGACTGAGGAGGGAATGCTCCTGCGTGACCGGGCGGAAAGCCTTGTCACCATGGCGGACAAGATTGAAAAGGAGTTCCTGTCGCTGGACGACGTCACCGGCGGCGAGCTTTATTTGGGGCTGGCGGAATCGGATCAGATCCGCTATCTTGCAAGGGAAATCCGCAAACTGAAAGCCGTCTATCCGGGTCTGAATTACCACATTACAAGCGGCGACACCGAGCAGGTCACCGAAAAATTGGACAAAGGACTTTTGGATTTTGCGGTGATATGCGATACGCCGGACGCTCGAAAATACGAATATATTTCCTTCCCGGAGGGGGATATTTGGGGTGTGGTGATGCCGCAGGACGCTCCCCTTGCAAAGAAAAAAGCCGTTACCGTGGACGATCTTGTGGGGCTGCCGCTGTTTTCCTCGGAACAGGGATGGCAAAACGATATAGCAAAATGGTGCGGGGAACGCATCCACGACCTACACTTGGAAGGCTCGTTCCGGCTTGCGTATAATGCGTCGGTTTTCGTCAAAGAGGGACTCGGCTATCAGCTTACCTTCGCCGGACTTGTAAACACCGCCGAGGACAGCGGACTTGTCTTCCGTCCGCTTACGCCAAAACTCGAAACGAAGCTCTTTCTCATCTGGAATAAGTACCAGACCTTCACGCCGATTGCCGAACGGTTCCTCGCCGGGGTCAAAACAAGCTTTGCAAGCTAGCCATGTTAGAAACTCGAAAGCCAAAAAATGCCGCTTCGTTTTCACTGCAAATCAACAGCAAAAAATCCGATCATCTTATTTGATGATCGGATTTTTGCTTGCTCCGTACCGGTTTTCGACGAAAAGGGGAATCGGGGGCTTTGCCGCCGAAACGCGCCCTGCGGGCGAAACAGTGAGGTGGGAATGGCGCCGCGATCGACAAGCGGCAAGGCGATTACTCGCCGCAGCCGATGTCGGGAACCGCAAGAGGAAAAAGCGGTTTTGAATCCCACCACCGCGCTAAAGCGCGGTCCCTTCCCTCTTGCGGTTCCCAATTTTGCTTTTGCTCGCGGTCACGCTCGCGCAAAATTGACCGCGGCGCCACTCTCGCCTCG
>CANQKG010000145.1 GCA_947624425.1 uncultured Clostridia bacterium
TACGGTATGTCCGTCCGAGAAGGCAAGCACCGTCACCTCGGGACCGGTCAGAAATTCCTCGATGACCACCTGATCGCCGCTGGCGCCGAAGATTTTATCCTCCATAATGGTCTTGACCGCCGCCTCGGCTTCCTCCATGTTCTGCGCGATGATAACTCCCTTTCCCAATGCAAGACCGCTTGCCTTGATGACGGCAGGAAATTGATTTTTCTCACGCAGATAGGAAACGGCAGACGCGGGGTCGGAAAAAATCTCATAATCCGCAGTGGGGATATGATACTTTTTCATGAACTCCTTGGAAAACGCCTTATTCCCCTCAAACTCCGCGGCGGCGCGATTGGGTCCGAAGGAGCGGATCCCCGCCGCCTCCAGTGCGTCCACCATGCCGAGCACCAGAGGATCATCCGGTGCGACCACCACAAAATCAACGGCATGCTCCTTTGCAAAGCCGACAATGCCCTCGATATCCGTCGCCTTAATCGGCACACACTGTGCATCGGCGGCGATGCCGCCGTTCCCCGGCGCACAGTAGATATGGCTGACCTGCGGGCTTTCCTTTAATTTGCGGATGATGGCGTGCTCTCTGCCGCCGCCGCCGACTACCAGATAAGTCATGCTCTGCCTCCTTACACTCAATGATGGAACAGGCGAATACCGGTAAACGCCATGGCGATCCCGTATTTATCGCAGGTTTCGATCACATTGTCGTCCCGGATCGAGCCGCCCGGCTGCGCAATCACGGTCACGCCGCTGCGGTGCGCCCGCTCAATATTATCGCCAAACGGGAAGAACGCATCGGAGCCGAGTGCCACGCCGGTCATCCCCGAAAGCCATGCTTCTTTTTCTGCGCGGGTCAGCGGCTCCGGCTTTTTCGTGAAGAAGTTTTCCCACACACCGTCTGCCAGCACATCCATATAATCGTCCGAAATATAGACGTCAATGGTATTATCGCGGTCGGGACGGCGAATGTCCGACCGGAACGGCAGATTCAAAACCTTTTCATGCTGACGCAGATACCAGATATCCGCCTTATTTCCGGCAAGACGGGTACAGTGGATCCGGGATTGCTGTCCCGCGCCGATGCCGATTGCCTGTCCGTTTTTCGCATAGCAGACCGAGTTGGACTGAGTATATTTCAGCGTGATGAGGGTGAGGATCAGATCCTCCTTTTCCTGCGCGGTCAGGTTTTTGTTGGCGGTCGGAATATTGGCAAACAGGCTGTCGTCGATCTTCAGCTCGTTTCTGCCCTGCTCGAAAGTGATGCCGAATACATCCTTATGCTCGATTGGAGCGGGACGGTAATCGGGGTCGATTTGGACGATGTTATAAGTCCCTTTCCGCTTGGATTTGAGTACCTCCAGCGCCTCCGGCTCATACCCCGGTGCGATGATCCCGTCTGAAACCTCCCGTGCGATCATCTTCGCCGTCGGCAGATCGCAGACATCGGAGAGGGCGATAAAATCACCATAGGAGGACATACGGTCGGCGCCCCGCGCCATAGCATAGGCAGACGCCAGCGGCGACAATTCCAGATCGTCCACAAAATAGATTTTTTTCAGCGTGTCGGAAAGCTCTCCCGCAACGGCGGCTCCGGCAGGGCTGACGTGCTTAAAGGAAGCCGCCGCCGGTTTCCCGAGCGCTCTTTTCAGCTCGCTCACAAGCTGCCAGCTGTTGAACGCGTCCATGAAATTGATATAGCCCGGTCGCCCATTCAAAACGGTGATCGGCAGTTCGCCCTCCTGCATGAAAATGCGGGACGGGGTTTGATTGGGATTGCACCCGTACTTTAACGCCAGTTCTTTCATGATAAAACCTCCCTAGGCTTGATTTTTATTGACGATCCGTGTTTCACTGCTTTTGTCCGCAATATTCAGGTAGCGGGTAAAGAGCGACACTTTATTGTCGGGATCGAGCGCCTCCCAAAGCTCGGCGGTAAAGGCGTCGATATCGGTATCGGGCAGTGTGATCCGCTTCGGCTCCCCCTCGAAAGAGGGGATCGGGTCGCCGTCATGAAGATAGGTATGGATCAGATGCCCCTCGCCCGGAAGCGGGTTTTCATAATCGAAGAAAAACCGCTCTGCCGAAGCCTCGTTCCCATTTGCACTTTTGAGAATGGATAGCCGATAAGCGGCGTTCCCGTTTGCCAGCGTTACCATTCCCGAAATACGGGGCGTAAAATTCGGCGGATCGGGTTCAAAGGTGCGGGTCATCAGCGCATCGGCAAACGATTTTCCCTCTTTGAGAAAGTCATAGACCGTATCGGTCTGATCGCCGTTTGTGACGATGGTGTGCTCACCCAGCACCCGCACCGGCGCATAGATAATCAGCGACGGATCTGACAGTTTGGAAGGATCAAACGCCTCGGTGCGGATCCCCTCCCCCTCGGTCACGAAAATACGGTTGCGGCTGTTCTCGCTCCGCCCCATGATAAAGTAGGCGATCACGATCTTCTTGCCGTCGGCAGAGCGCCCCAAAAAGACGCCCCGTCCCGGATAGGTGTTGCCGCTAAGCGCGGCCTGTAATGAGATCCCTTTCACAGCAAATCCTCCTCTATCGTTGCGATTTGACCCTGAACCTTGATTTTCCCCGCGCAGAACAAAGCGACTGCCTGCGGCAGTATCTGCCATTCCGCTTCCTCCATCACACGTTTCTGGAGCGTTTCGGGGGTGTCGTTAGGCTTTACATAAACCGGTTTTTGCAGGATGATCGGTCCGCCGTCGCAGACCTCGTTGACAAAATGCACCGTGGCGCCCGTGACCTTTACGCCGCTTTTGAGCACCGCCTCATGCACATGAAGCCCATAATATCCGGCGCCGCAGAAGCTGGGGATCAGGGCAGGGTGCACATTGATGATCCGATTGGGATATGCCTTTGCCACCGCCTCATCGAGAATGATCATAAATCCCGCCAGCACGATCAGGTCTGCCTTCTGCGCCCGCAGTTCCTCCAATAGGGCAAGGCTGTACGCCCGATGATCGGGGTATTCTTTACGGGGCAGCACCACGGTCGGAATACCGTGCTGTTTCGCACGGGTGAGCGCATAGGCGTCCGGATTGGAGGAGATCACGCAGGATATGCTGCCGCCGGGGATTTTGCCCTGCTCTTTGGCGTCGATCAGTGCCTGCAGGTTGGTGCCGCCGCCCGAAACCAGTACCACGATATTCAGCATAACTCGATCCTCTCGCTGCCCTCGGTCAGCTCACCAATCGGATAGGCGTCTTCGCCGGCATCGGCCAGAATTTGCAGCGCGCGATCTGCATCCTCCTTCTTCACCACGACGATCATGCCGACCCCCATATTGAAGGTGTTATACATATCGTGCTCGGAAATGCCGCCCGTCTTTGCGATCAAGTCAAAGATCGGCAGCACCCGCACGGCGCTTTTTTCAATTCTTGCGGTCATGCCGTCGGCAATCGCGCGAGGGATATTCTCATAAAATCCGCCGCCGGTGATATGCGCCACCGCCTTAACCTGCACCGATTCCATCAGCTTTAAAACCGGCTTGACATAAATCTTTGTCGGCGTCAAAAGGGTTTCACCGAGCGTTTTGCCGTCCGGCAGGATATGGGCGTCCGCCCAGCCTTTTTCGCCCACACCGAACACCTTGCGCACCAGCGAAAAGCCGTTGGAGTGTACGCCGGAGGACGGCAGTGCCAAGATCACATCGCCCGCCCGCTGGGCAGTATGGTCGATCACAGCGGAACGATCCACCACGCCGACGCTGAATCCGGCAAGGTCGTATTCCTCCTCGGGATAAAAGCCCGGCATCTCCGCCGTTTCTCCGCCGACCAATGCGCAGCCCGCCTGCACGCAGCCCTCCGCCACGCCGGAAACGATCTCCGCCACCTTTTCGGGATAGTTCTTCCCTACCGCCACATAGTCGAGG
>CANQKG010000146.1 GCA_947624425.1 uncultured Clostridia bacterium
GAGGTAAGTCCGGTACAACTACGAAAATCAAAACCGCTCAGATCGGTCACGCCGTCTCCAATGGTGACTGAAGTAAGTCCGGTGCAGCCGTAAAAGGTATAATCACCAATCGCAGTTACGCTGTCCGGAATAATAACCGAGGTAAGCCCTGTGCAGTGATAAAAGGCATAATCATCCATCTCGGTCACACTGTTCCCGATGGTGACAGAAGTAAGCCCGGTGCAGCCGGAAAAGGCACCATGCTCAATCTCGGTCACGCCGTCTCCGATGGTGACCGAAGTAAGCCCGGTGCAGCCGGAAAAGGTATACCAGCCGATCTTGGTCACGCTGTCAGGAATATCAACCGAGGTAAGCCCAGTGCAGTCACGAAAGGCATAATAGCCGATCATGGTCACGCTGTCGGGAATCGTATAACTGCCGGATTTACCGCCTGGATATTGAACCAATTCTGTTTGATCTTGATTAAACAAAACACCGTCTTTGGAACTGTACCCGGGATTATCTTTGCCTACTGTGAATGAAGTGAGTCCGGAGCAACCGGAAAAGGCTTCATAGCCAATCGAGGTCACGCTGTCGGGAATGATGATCGAGGTAAGCCCGGTGCAGCCATCAAAGGCACCTCCTTCAATCCATGTCACGCTGTCGGGTATCGTGACTGAGGTAAGCCCGGTGCAGTCGGAAAAGGCAAGATCTCCAATCTCGGTCACGCTGTCCGGAATGGTATAATTGCCTGATTTACCTTGAGGATACCGAATCAATTTAGTTTGGTCTTTATTAAATAAAACCCCGTCTTTGGAACTAAAATTGGGATTATTGACGTCTACTACGATAGAGGTAAGTACGGCGCAATCCTTAAAGGCATACCAGTCAATCTCGGTCACGGTATGACCGTCCAGCGTATCGGGGATGGTGACGTCTCCGCCAGAGCCTAGGTATTTGGTGATGGTGGCGGTATTGTCCTCGTTTACCGTATACAGATAATCGCCCGAAGCCGCGGCTGCGGCGGGGAGCGGGGTGAGGACGCCCCAGACCGAGAGGGTCAGGCAGAGCGAGAGGAGCAAAGCGCCTGTTCGTTTAAGTATTTGTTTCATGGTGATCCTTCCTTTCCATTCCGGCTAATGTCAAAAGGTATACTTTTTGATATTAGCCGGTTGTAAATCAAAAAGTGATAAAGTTTTCAAAAAAGCGGTCAAAAAATCCCGAAAATGCTTGCGTTTACCGCTAATTTGTGGTATGATAAGCGGGAAATATGGCACTATCAAAAAGTATACCTTTTGATAGTACAGCGCGGCAAAGAGACCGGCGTGGCGTGGATATTTTGGCAAGCTTTAGCGGGAGCGTTTGCTCCCGCTTTTTGCTATGCCCTCGTTTTACTATGCCGTTGCTTCGTCGAAGTTGCCGGTGTAAAGCTGATAATATTTGCCTTTCTGTTCGATCAGCTCGTCGTGGGTGCCGCGCTCGATGATCCGTCCCTGCTCCAGCACCATGATACAGTCGGCGTTGCGGACGGTGGAAAGCCGGTGGGCGATCACAAAGGTGGTGCGTCCGCTCATCAGCGCGTCCATGCCCGATTGCACCAGCGCCTCGGTGCGGGTGTCGATCGAGGAGGTCGCCTCATCGAGGATCAGCACCGGCGGGTCCGCCACCGCCGCCCGCGCAATGGCAAGCAGCTGCCGCTGTCCCTGACTTAAATTGCTGCCGTCCCCGTGGAGCATGGTTTGGTACCCTTCCGGCAGCCGCCGGATAAAGCTGTGGGCGTTTGCCAGCTGCGCCGCCGCGATGCACTCCTCATCGGTCGCGTTTAAGTTGCCGTACCGGATATTCTCCATCACCGTGCCGGTGAACAGGTGGGTGTCCTGCAGCACGATGCCGAGGGTTCGGCGAAGCGCCGGCTTTTTGATCTTGTTGATATTGATGTCGTCATACCGGATCTTGCCGTCCTGAATGCTGTAAAACCGGTTGATGAGGTTGGTGATGGTGGTCTTTCCTGCGCCGGTCGAGCCGACAAAGGCGATCTTCTGACCCGGTTTTGCGTGGAGCACGATATTGTGCAGCACCATTTTGGTATCGTCATAGCCGAAATCGACGTCATCGAATACCACCTTGCCCTCCAGACGGGTATAGGTGACCGTGCCGTCCGCCTGATGCGGGTGCTTCCACGCCCAGACGCCGGTGCGGGTATCCGATTCGGCAAGGGAGCCGTCCGGCAGGAATTTGGCGTTTACAAAGTCCACATATCCCTCGTCCTCCTCCGGCTCCTGATCGTACAGCTCGAACGCACGCTGTGCGCCTGCCGACGCCATGATGACCGCGTTGAGCTGCTGGCTTATTTGAGCGATCGGCTGGGAGAAGCTGCGGTTCATGCCGACAAAGGCGATGATGGTACCGATCGAAACGGTGATCCCGAACGGGTGGGTGAGGGCGAGCAGCGCGCCGATGACCGCGCAGAGCACATAGCTGAAATGCCCGATGTTGGCGTTGATCGGCATCAGCAGGTTGGCGTACCGGTTTGCCTTGTCGGCGCTGTTTCGCAGCTCGTCGTTTTTCTTGCGGAATGCTTCCTCCGCCCGATCCTCGTAACAGAACACCTTGACGACCTTCTGCCCGTCGAGCATCTCCTCGATATAGCCGTTGACGGCGCCGAGGTCATACTGCTGCTGCCGGAAGTATTTGCCCGAAAGCCCGGTCAGCTTCCGTGCGACAAAGACCATCAGGACCGCCATGGTCACGGTCACGCAGGTCAGCGGAATGCTCAGTGACAGCATCGAAACAAAGGTGGCGATCAGTGTGACCGCCGCGTTGATGGTCTGGGGCATCGCCTGCCCCAAAAACTGCCGCAGAGTGTCCACATCGTTGGTATAGACCGACATGACGTCCCCGTGGGAGTGGGTGTCGAAATACTTGATCGGGAGGGATTCCATTTTGGTGAAGAGCCGGATCCGCAGCTCCTTCATGGTGCCCTGGCTGACGTTTACCATGATCCGCTGATAGGAGTAGGAGCAGAGGATCCCGACGGCATAGAGGGCTGCGAGCTTTAACAGCGCCGCGCCGAGGTCGGCGAAGGTGACGCCGTCTGTCCCGTTTACCATCGGGATGATGTAGCTGTCCACCAGCGTCTGAATAAACAGCATACCGCGCATCGTGACCACCGCTGCGACCACAATGCAGATCACAACGATCCCGAAGGCAAGCCCGTATCGGCCGAGCATCAGCTTCATCAGCCGTGCCAGCGCGCCGCCCTGAAATTTGCGGGGCGGGATTTGGGTGGTATTTCTGGGCATATCGCTCACTCCTTTCCGGCGTGCTGGTCAAAGTCGCCGCCGCCCTGGCTTTGGGATTCGTACACTTCTTTGTAAATATCATTGGTTTGCAGCAGGTTCTCGTGGGTGTCAAAGCCGTTTACCTTGCCGCCGTCTAAAACGATGATCCGGTCGGCGTCCTGCACGCTGGAAATGCGCTGGGCGATGATCAGCTTGGTGGTGCCGGGAATGATCTCGGCAAACGCCTTGCGGATCTTCGCGTCGGTCGCGGTATCCACCGCGCTGGTCGAGTCGTCCAAAATCAGGATTTTCGGCTTTTTCATCAACGCCCGTGCAATGCACAGCCGCTGCTTCTGCCCGCCCGACACATTGGCGCCGCCCCGCTCGATATGGGTGTGGTACCGGTCGGGAAGCCGCTCGATAAACTCATCGGCGCAGGCCGCTTTGCAGGCGGCAATACATTCCTCCTCGGTGGCGTTTTCATTCCCCCACCGCAGGTTTTCGAGTATCGTGCCGGAGAACAGCACGTTGTTCTGAAGCACCACCGCCACCTGCTGCCGGAGCGCTTCCATATCGTATGCCCGCACGTCGCGGCCGCCCACCAGCACC
>CANQKG010000147.1 GCA_947624425.1 uncultured Clostridia bacterium
GCATCGTGAGAAAGGTTGATATCGGGCGGCAGCACCGGACAGCCGTTTGCCGCCGCGGCCGCGATATACTCGGTCGCCTTGCCGCTGCCCCGCACGCTGGTGAGCAGCGCCGCAAAGTATGCCGCCGGTGCGTACCGCTTAAGGTAGGCGGTTTGGTATGCCACCGTGGCATAGCAGACCGCGTGCGCCTTATTGAACGCGTAGGACGCAAAGGAGACCATTTCGTCAAAGATCCGGTTGGCAACATCCTCCGGAATACCGTTTGCCACACAGCCCGGGCAGTCCGCCGTGCCGTCCGGATTGACCCTGCCGTGAACGAAATAGGTGCGTTCCTCGGTCATGACCGTCTTTTTCTTTTTCGCCATCGCACGGCGAACGAGATCGGCTCTGCCATAGGAGTATCCCGCCAGCGCACGGCAGATCTGCATGACCTGCTCCTGATAGACGATACAGCCGTAGGTCACCTCCAAAATCGGTTTCAAAGCCGGGTGGAGATACCGGATGCGATCGGGATGGTGCCGGTTTTCGATATAGCGCGGGATCGAATCCATCGGTCCCGGGCGGTAGAGCGCGATCACCGCGATGAGATCCTCCAGGCTTTCGGGTTTCAGCTGCTGCAGCACCCGCTTCATGCCGGCGGATTCAAACTGGAACACGCCGTCGCTGTCCCCCTGCGCCATCATCCGAAAGACGCCCGCATCATCCGAAGGGATCTTTGCGACCGAAAAATCGGGATCGGTCTTTTGTATGATCTGTTCGGCGTCGTGTATGACGGTGAGATTTCGCAGGCCGAGGCAGTCGATTTTCAGCAGTCCCAGTTCCTCCAGCGTAGTCATGGGGTACTGGGTGACGACCGCATCGTCATTTTTGGCAAGCGGCACGTACCGATCCGCCTCCCGATCGGTGATGACCACCCCTGCCGCGTGGGTGGAGGCATGCCGCGGCATTCCCTCCAGACGGCGGGCAGTATCGATCAGGGTGTGTACGGCTGTGTCGGTCTGGTAGAGCGCACGCAGATCCTGCCGCTCCCGCAGAGCGCCGTCAATCGTGGCGTTGAGCTGTCGCGGGATCATTTTGGCGATCCTGTCCACTTCCTGATAGGACATACCCAGCGCACGTCCGACGTCCCGCACAGCCTGCCGTGCCGCCATGGTGCCGAAGGTCACGATCTGCATCACATGATCGCTGCCGTACCGGCGGATGATTTAGTCGATCACTTCCCCCCGCCGCTCATAGCAGAAATCAATATCAAAGTCGGGCATACTGACCCGCTCAGGATTCAAAAACCGCTCAAAGAGCAGCCGGTATTTCATCGGATCCACATCGGTGATCCCGATCGCATACGCCACGATGCTCGCCGCACCGCTCCCCCGTCCCGGTCCCACCGGTATGCCGGCAGAACGGGCAAAATCAATAATGTCGTGGACGATCAGATAATAGTCCACATACCCCATCCGGGTGATGACCGAAAGCTCATACGAAAGCCGTTCTTCCGCCTCTTTGTCCGGCGTGCCGTACCGCCGCTTCATACCGGCCGCCGCCAGTGCGCGGAGATAGCTTTCGTTGTCCTGCCCATTTGGTGCGGTAAATTTAGGCAGCTTCATCTCGCCGAAGGCAAACTCCACCCGGCAGCGGTCGGCGATCTTTGCCGTGTTCTCGACCGCGTTCGGATAATCGGCAAAAAGGGCGTTCATCTCCTCTTCCGATTTGAGGTAAAACTCCTCGGTGGAAAGCTCCAGATTGCCCTCCTGCCCCACCACCTGATTGGTCTGGATCGCCATCAGCACCCGCTGGGTGTGGGCGTCCTCCCGCCTGAGATAGTGAACGTCGTTGGTTGCCGCCATCGGAATACCCGTTTGACGGGAAACCTCCCGCAGCAGCGGCAGCACCTGCTTTTCCTCCGGGATACCGTGATCCTGAATCTCGATATAATAATGATCCTTTCCGAATATGTCGGCGTACCGCTTGGCAAGCTCCACCGCACCGGCAAGATCGCCGTTTCGCAGCAGGCGCGGCAGCTGCCCGACCATGCAGCCCGAAAGGGCGATCAGACCCTCAGAATGTGCGCGCAGCAGTTCTTCATCCACCCGGGGACGGTGATAAAATCCGTCGATAAAACCGGCGGACGCCAGCTGTATCAGGTTGTGATAGCCCGCTTCATTCTCGCAAAGCAGGATCAGGTGGTAGGGACTATTATCCAGCTTATGCACCTTGTCAAACCGGGTACGAGGCGCGACATATACCTCGCACCCGATGATCGGGCGGATCCCCTCCGCCTTACAGGCTTTATAAAAGTCGATCACGCCGTACATAACGCCGTGGTCGGTGATTGCAAGTGCCGATTGTCCCTGCTCTTTGGCGTATTTCGCCATCTCTTTGATGCGGCAGGCGCCGTCGAGCAGGCTGTACTCACTGTGAACATGAAGATGCACAAATGCCATGGCTCACTTCCCCTCCTTTCGCAGCCGGTCGGCGATCTGCGAGAGCTTTTTCAAGCGGTGATGCACGCCGCTGCGGGAGATCGGGGCAGGCAAAAGCTCCTGCAATTCCCGCAAAGACAGATCGGTATGCCGCAGCCGCAGCATGGCAAGCTCCCGCAGTTCATCGGGCAGTTCGGACAGACCGATCGTTTTGTCGATCAGCCGGATATCCTCGATCTCCCGATGAGACGCCGTCACCGTTTTGGTGAGATTTGCCGTTTCGCAGTTGGTCTGGCGGTTGGTGTGGTTCCGCACATCCTTGATGATCTTTACCTCCATCAGCTCCAGCGCCTGCTTCGATGCGCCGAGCAGGGTGAGGATTTCCTCGATTGCCGTGCTGTCCTTTTGATAGAGCAGTTCGGTATTCTTGCGGAAGGTGTGTTTGCATTCCACCCCGTTTTCGGCAAGATAGGTGCGAAAATGCTCCGCCAGAGCAAAGGAGTTTACCGCAAATTCCAGATGATAATCCCGCTGCGGATCGGAAACGCTGCCGCAGACCAGAAACGCACCCCGGATAAAGGAAACGGCACAGCAGCCGCGGGGCATCCACTGCAGGCAGAGCCGTGCCGAATCGGAAGAATCAAAATCAAAACACTGCCGGATCGTTTCAAGATCCCGTTCACTCTGCACCGACACGGTGTAGATCCTTTTTTCTTCCCGCAAAGGAAGGTCGGCAGTGTCGACCGAAAGGATCAAATCGGTCAATGCGGACAGGCAGTCCACATAGCGGTTCATCACATCGCGATGCTCGGTTTGGAGGAGAACCCTGCCGCCGTCAAAGGCGCGGCTGAACAGCAGCATACCGTATGCCAATGCTTTTTCGCAGTCGGGACAGGCGGCAGGCACTTTGCAAAGCTCCTGCTTGACCTGATGGGAAAAAGACATACCGTTCCCTCCTTCCGTACAAAATAACAAAAAACCGCCGTGGCGGTTTTCGAGCGTGTCGACTTTTTGTCGCCACGCTTCGAGGGACAAACACAATCGCTGCGGCTCGTTTCACTCGCCTTGCTCTGCGTTTTTCCCCCGATTCCCCCTTTTCATCGAAAACCGGCTTGGCTTGTGCCAATTCTGACACCGCCTGCACCGGTTTTCTCTCGTGGTGTCACTACGGCGGTACATGCCCGCCTCCGTGACAAATTATAAATTATTCACTTTATGACACTTTCCGGTTCGGGCAGTATCCGCACTTCACATTCCAGATGATAACCGGTCTGCTCCGCCACCGTTTTCTGCACAAAGCGGATCAGCGCAAGCATATCCGTGCAGGTGGCGTGACCGGTATTCACAAGAAAACCGCTGTGCTTTTCGCTGACCATTGCATCGCCCACCGATA
>CANQKG010000148.1 GCA_947624425.1 uncultured Clostridia bacterium
TTTTGGCCATACTCATAGCTGAGAGGAGCGGATCGCATGGCGTATCACAAGGTTGAGATCTGCGGCGTCAATACGGCGAAGCTGCGTGTGCTGAAGGAACAGGAAAAAATGGAGCTGCTGCGCCGGATGCGGCAGGGCGATCCCGACGCAAGGCGGCAGCTGGTCGAGGGAAATCTGCGGCTGGTGCTGAGCGTGACCCAGCGCTTTTCGGGTCGGGGAGAAAATCCCGACGATCTGTTCCAGGTGGGCTGCATCGGCTTAATGAAGGCGATCGACCACTTCGACACCGGTCAGAATGTGCGGTTCTCCACCTACGCCGTACCGATGATCTTAGGCGAGATCAGGCGGTACCTGCGGGACAACAGCGCCGTGCGGGTCAGCCGGAGCTTAAAGGACGTCGCCTACCGCGCCATGCAGACCAAGGAGCGGATGCTGGGTGAAAACAGGCGGGAACCGACGGTGGAGGAGATCGCGGCGGAAATGGGAGCGGCGAAGGAGGACGTGGTGCTGGCGCTGGAGGCGATCGTGGAGCCGATCTCCCTATACGAGCCGGTTTACTCCGACGGCGGCGACACCCTGTTTGTGATGGATCAGCTTCGGGATCGCACCGACGACGGCAACTGGGAAGGGCAGGTTGCCTTTCGGGATGCGGTGGCAAAGCTGTCGCCGAGAGAGCGGAACATCCTCTATCTCAGATTTCAGGTCGGGAAAACCCAGGTGGAGGTCGCCGAGGAGATCGGCATCTCGCAGGCGCAGGTCAGCCGTCTGGAAAAAGGAGCGGTGAACAAAATCAAGGCGGGGTTATAAAGCGGAATGTTCTATTTGAACTTTGTGGGTTTTGAATCCCTCCACCGCGCAAAGCGCGGTCCCCCTCCCTTTGACAAGGGAGGTTTTGACAAAGACGGAAGTGCGGCGGTATCCATAAAAAACCGGTGCGGTTGCCCGCACCGGTTTTTTCGGTTGCTTCTATGCTTACGGTTGAACCTGCGCCGTGAAGCGGCGGAGTGTTCGGTCGGTCTGATAGCTCAGGGAATAGGCGCTGTTTTTATCGGTAATATCCTGGCTCACATCGGGGCAGAAGATACCGCCAAGCCCTCTGCGCAGGACATAGGCCGTCTTATCCGCCGTGAGATACGGCCCGCTGTAGCTCCAGTTCCCGGTACCGGTATAGAGGAAATTCTGCCCCGGGTCGACCGCTTGTCCGCCCGCCGCTTCCTGCAGCGAACTGTAAACGCTCTTCCAGGAAGTCCCCATAATACCGGTCAGTGCATCGGCATGCCAGGCATTCCCCAGAACCAGCCGCTTTGCTTCCACGCCCCGGGCAAGGAACCGGTCGATCTGTTCCACCGTATAATGATAGGTGGAATGATGGTTCCCCTCGCTGTCGTTCCGGTCGCTCCGGTCATAGGCGATCACATGGAGATAATCGAGCTTTTGCAGCGATGCATCGGACAGCCCGGTAATCGGAAGCTGCCGACTGGACAGCTTCAGCCCCTCCCGATGCAGCCGATCCGCCAGCGCGGAGACCAGCCGGTCAAAAGAAGCCCATCCGTCGGGTGTGGTAGGCGTCCAGCCGATATCCACCCCCGCAAAGCCGTGCCGCTTACAGAATGTCACCACCCGGTCGACCAGCTTTTCGCAGACCGCAGGATCCAAAAACGCCTGTGTATTGGACTGCCCGCCGGCGTAACGGAGATGGAACCAGTAACGGGCAGGATCCTCCGTCGTACCCGCGCTGTCGCGGATCAGCTGCTGCCACTCCCGCACCAAGCCGTCGGCCGTGATCGGCTCACCCTGCAGTGTGGCGCTTCCGGTCAGCGCATCAATACGGAACAGTTCGTCCTCGCCCATGCCGCGGTTCTGGATCTGCAGATTAAATCCGCCGGTTTCGTCAAAGAGGAACAAATCGGTAAAGACGATATCGGTAAAACGGGTAAACAGTTCCTTCCCCTTGCCGTTATAGAGCTGCGTGTCCCACTTATGATAGTAGGTGGACGGCGTGACATAGCCGACATTCAAAACCTCATGATCGGTTTGCACCGGCGGCTGATAGGTGAAGCTCATCTCCCCGATCGCCGCGGCGGTCGCCGAGGCAAGTGAGGTGACGGTCAGCCGCACCGCGGAAGTCCGCACCGTATCAAAGGTGGCGCCGTAATAGCCGTTTGCCAGATCGTTTTGATAGATACGCACCCACTCCGCGCCGTTCCATGCGTCCAGCCGGTACCCGCGCAGGTTATGCCCTACCTCAAACAGATCCATGAAATTGATGCTCAAAAGTCCGCCGAAATTGACTGCCACGCTGTCCCCGACCAGCACCGAAGCCGCCGACGCCTGATTGCCGTCGGTCACAGCGTCGCTGTTTTTACAGTCGGACAGCGTTTCGCTTTTCAGAAAACCGTTTCCGTCCTCCGGCAGAAGAGCCGCGATCTGCTCCTCGGTCAGATCGGCAGGATCGACCGGCAGCGTGACGGCAAAGGAGTTCAAAGACAGCCCGGCGATCAGAGCAAGCGCTGTCAGCATACCGCATACTTTTTTCATTGCTCTTCCCCCTTTACGCGCTCAGCCCGACCGCGAGCCGCAGAACCAGCAGCGCGTCCAGCACCGTAATCTCATCCACCTCGGGATGATCCAGATTGGCAAGCGCTCTTCCCTGCCCGGTCAGCTCGGTCAGTCCGATCGACGCGCGCAGAATGGCCAGCGCATCGGTGACCGTGACCGTCCCGTCCAAGTCGGCGTCGCCACGCACGCCGAGCGGCTCGCCCGACACGCCCAAAAACCCGCTGCAATCCTCATTCGACAATGCGCCGATCTCAAAATCGGAAATGCTGCCGATCGTCACGTCTTTGGTAGAGACCACCCGCATATGGGTATGCAGTTTATTAAGCCGCGAGTAGATCACATTCCGCTCGGCCGCCTCATCATAGGTGAAAGCCACCCGCTGTACCTCGGACGACGCCGGCAAGTCGGCCTTCCATGTCAGATAATAAGGCTCGCCGCCCAGGCTCTGTGAATCGTCCTGCAGGGTGACGGTTAACGCTGCGCCTTCGGGCGCATTTACCAGAAAGGTAAACCCGCTGCCGAACAGTGCGGCGGTCACCAGATCCGTTTCCTCATTTGCCGTCAGCCGGTACTCGGCTCCCGCCGGCTCGGCCATAGCGGTCGCCGCCGGAACCATTGCCGAAAAGAGAAAGACCAGTACCGCCAACAGAATAGTTCCCGCCCTTTTTCTCATTTGTTGCCCTCCTTAAAAACCGATCCGATCCGGATCGTGCCCTTACAGCTTTATTGTAACACATATTGCCGCGCTTCTCAAACCCTTTTTCATTTTTTGTGGTTTTCCGACAATTCCAATCGGCCTTTTTGTACATTCTGCTTTTTGCTTGCGTATTTCGGTCAGTCTTGTTATAATACTGAAAACAGACTTTAGAAACGGGAGTAGGTTAGATGAAAGGAAAAAAGCTGCTTTCCCTTTTACTGGCTGCCGGTGTGACGGCAGGTCTGCTTGGCGGATGCGCGCCGCGATCTATAAGTGAAACGCGGCTCACCGTCAGCGGTGAGGAGGTGCCGGTCAAGGGGTATCTGTTCCACGCGGGAAAATACGGCGTCACGCTGGACGAATACCGGTGCTATTATCTCTCTTTGCGGGACACGCAGGAATACGGCGAAACGGAAGAGACGATCTCGGCAATCTGGGACGACGAGATGCAAAACGCCCTGAAAAAGCAGGCGGTGAGCTATGCCGTATCTGCCATGGCGCTGCGGAAGCTGGCGGACGATTACCACATCAAGATCACCGATGAGGATG
>CANQKG010000149.1 GCA_947624425.1 uncultured Clostridia bacterium
TCTCGAAAAGCCGCTCATGAACTCCGAGATCGGGTTCACATACCGTGTGCTCGGCGTCTTTTTGCGCCACAATATCGGCGGTTTCATGGGTCAAAAGAAAATGTTCGCCGAGAAAACCTCCAATAATGGCGGAAGACAGAAAAAGGCAGCCGCCGATGATGACCGTGAGGATCACGGCGTACAAAATCAAAAGCGCTTTTCGTTTACCGGATGATTTTTTCATATGTCTTCTCCTTTCCCTGCTTCCTTTTTATCATAAAGCGGGCAAAGGAGAATTGCTTCACTTTTTACTCACCGAATTCTCACATTTTTCGCACAAAAATACCCGCCGTAAGGCGGGCATTTGGGCGTGTCGACATTAACGACACGCTTCGAGGGACAAACCGGATTTACGCGAAAGGCGCCGTCTTTGCCAAAGCCTCCCTTGTCAAAGGGAGGGGGACCGCGCACGGCGCGGTGGTGGGATTCAAAACCGCTTTTTCCTCTTGCGGTTCTGGATTTTGCTTATGCTCGCGGTCACGCTCGCGCAAAATTGATCTTGTGCCCTGCGGGTGCCGCGGCGCCATTCCCGCCTCGCTGTTTCGCCCACTGGGCGCGCTTCGGCAGCAAAGCCCCCGATTCCCCCTTTTCATCGAAAACCGGTTTGGCTTGCGCCAATTCTGACACCGCCTGCACCGGTTTTCTCTCAGGGTGTCACGGAAGGCGGCAACTGGACGGCCTCCGTGACGGAATTATAAATTTTTCCGTTACTGAATGCTTTTTCGTCAGACTAAAATACCTGCCGTAAGGAAGGCATTTCTAGAAGGTGGTGGAGATCTCGCGGCAGGGAAGGCGAATGGTCATCGTAAAGGTCTGATCCGCACTTTTAGCAGAGATGCTCCCGCCGTGGAGATCTACCAGCTGTTTTGCGATCGCCAGACCCAAACCGGCGCCGCCGGTTTTGCTGCTTCGCGCCGCGTCCAGACGGTAGAACTGATCGAAAATATGCTCCAGCTTTTCGGGCGGGATGGTTTGCCCTTTGTTCTGACAGACGATCTCGATCCGGTTCCCGGTTCGCAGGGCGGAGAGGCAGATCTCTCCGTCGGAAAAGCTGTAATTCACGGCATTGCGCAATACGTTGTCCAGTACCCGCTGCATCTTGTCGGGGTCGCAGGTGAGGGTCAGCCCGGGCGGACAGCTCAACCGAACCGACAGATTCTTTTCGGTCAGCATCGGCTGAAACTCAAACACGATCTGCTCCAGCATACGGGAAAGGCTGACTGTTTGCGGCTCCAGCGTGACGGCGGTGAGGTTAAAGCGCGTGATCTCGAAAAACTCGTTGATCAGATCCTCCAGCCGCAGCGCCTTGTCCAAAGCGATATCGGTGTACTTCTCCCGTAAATCGGCGCTCATGCCCTGCTCGTCATGCAGAAGGCTCAGATAGCCGATCACCGAAGTGAGCGGTGTTTTTAAGTCGTGCGCCAAGTAGACGATCAGATCGTTTTTCCGCTGCTCGGCTTCTTTGGCGGCGCTGCGGCTCTCCCTGAGATTTAATTTTGCGTAGTTGAGCTGCATTTCCACATCCTGCAAAGCGGGAGAAAGGGTGATCTGCCCGGGTCGTTCGTCGGTGATCTCCTCGGCGGCATTCAGCGTTTCGGAGAGATACTCCAGCGTGCGGTTCCAGCCTTGGGCGCATACGCCCACCGTGACCAGAAGGCACAAACCGATCACCAGAATAGGCGCCAGCATCCTGATAATGGAAAGAACCTCATAGGAAAGCTGATAGGTATACCAGGTGTATTGTCCGCAGATCCAGTCGGCGAGAAAATAAATGACGATCGAGCCGATCACGGTACAGATCACCGTGATTAAAATTCTAAGCAAAAGGCGGCGGAGAAATTGCCGTCTGATGTTATGTATTGTTCGATCAATCGTATCACGACTCAATTTGATACCCCACTCCCCAAACGGTTTTGATAAACTTCGGGTGCCGCGCCGATTCGTGCATCTTTTCCCGCAGCCGCCCGATATGGGTCATCACCGTGTTGTTGCTGTCTAAAAATTTTTCACCCCAGACCGCCTCGAACAGTTCCTCGGACGGAACCACTCTGCCTCGATTTTCGCAGAGATACCATAATATCGAAAACTCGATCGGCGTCAGAGGAAGCTCCCGGTCAAACAAAAGGCATTTGTGCGTGTCCTGATTGATGTATAATCCCTTAAAATCATACACGGCCGGCTTTTCCGTTTCCGCGCCGCCGTTTTTGTTGTAGCGGGTGTACCGGCGCAGCTGGGTCTTGACCCGCGCGATCACCTCCAGCGGATTGAAGGGCTTTGTGATATAGTCGTCCGCGCCGATCGTCAGACCGGTGATCTTGCTTTCGTCCTCCACCTTGGCGGTCAGCATGATAATGGGAAAGTAGCTTGTCTCCCGGATCGTCCGGCAGAGGGAAAAGCCGTCGATATCCGGCAGCATTACATCCAGCAAGGCAAGGTCGATCTGCTTTGTTTTGAGGCAGTGAAGGGCGTCTTCTCCGCAAAAGCATTTGTACACGGTAAAGCCGTCGTTGGCGAGATATAATTCCAGCAGATCGGCAATCTCTTTTTCATCGTCCACGATCAGTATGTTTGCCATCGTTCCACCTCCTTTTTCATCATAGCGGTTTTTCCGTCGTCATACAAGGACAAAAATATAGAAAATTCGTGTCTAAACCGTGTATGGAAGAAAAATGCCCGCTTCCGATTATCGGGAAGGGAGCGGGCGGAAGACACTTTTTTGTCGCAGACAATAAAAGCGTCGGAGCAAAGCGAACTTTACTCCGACGTGGTGGAGACAGCGGGGCTCGAACCTGCGACCTCACGGATGTGAACCGTGCGCTCTGACCAGCTGAGCTATGCCTCCGGGACAACAATACTATTATAGCACATTCTTTTGATATTGCAAGGGGTAAAATCAACTTTTTCGCTTTTTCGCCGTTAGAAAGGATATCACCTGCGGCAAACGCTTGCAATTTCCGATAAAAGGAAGTATAATAATGTTTGGATAGGGGCGGCCGCTGCGGCTGCGCCGGCAAATCCGTAAGGGAAGGTGACCGTTATGCTGAAAAAGCTGGCTTTGCCAACTGCTTTGCTTTGTATTTTTATTCTGGCGATTTCGTGTTTGATCCGTTTTGAGCGTCAGTCTGCCGAAACATCGGCTGCCGCAGAACCGGAGGCTGTGCCTGTTTCCGCCGTGGAGGCGGAGCCGCCTGCCGACGATACATCCTCCACCTCAAGCGGTCAGCTTCGCATCATGGTGGTGACCGAGGACTGCCGGAAGCGGGAAACGCCTTACATCAACGGCGAAGTGATCGAGATGCTGAAAAAAGGGGCCGAGGTCACCGTGGTGGGAGATACGGTCAACAATTACTATAATCTTTCTTCGGGCGGTTATGTACATTCCGATTATTTAACCGATATCGCTTCGGTCAGCAGCACCTCGTCCGAGGACAGTGAGCAGGTCATGTACACGCAGGTATCCTGCCGCCGCCGCGCCGAGCCGAGCATGGAGGGCGAAGTGATCGAAATGCTCAAGGCAGGTACGCGGGTCACGACCGTCCGCCTTGTTGACGACGGCTATTACGAGCTGGATGACGGCAGCTATGTTCATTCCGATTATCTGGCAGAAACTCCTCCCGAGGATGACGGCGAAGACGAATAACATAAAACAGCGGCGGGCGACCGCCGCTGTGAGCGTGTCGATTTTTCGACACGCTTCGAAGGACAAACTGGGTTTACGCGAAAGCTGTCATCTTTGTCAAAACCTCCCTTGTCAAAGGGAG
>CANQKG010000150.1 GCA_947624425.1 uncultured Clostridia bacterium
CGCAAAGGTAAGGTGGCGCTTTTCGCCGCCTTTATCGGTATACTCGATCTTACTGAAATGGGAATGGAACACCCGCAGCCGGTCGCTGCCGAGGCGATCCTCCACCGCGTCCAGTATCGCGGCGTACTCCGCCCTGCCCGCGATCCCCCCGAAGGTGCGGGCGTTGAGATGCCCGAAGTCGATACAGGGCAGCAGCCGGTCGTCGATCCGGCAAAGCTCCAGTACCTCCTCCAATGTGCCGAGCTGATTGATCTTCCCCATTGTCTCGGGGCAAACGGTGACGCCGGAAAGCCCTGCCGCGTCCAGCGCCGCCAGCGCCTTTTTCAGCGTGTCCTTGGCAAGCTCCAGCGCATCGGTGCGGCTCATCTTCCCGCAGGAGCCGGAATGCACCACCACCCGTACAGCTCCCATGGCGGCGGCGGCTTCGGCAGCCTCCAGAATATACCGCACGCTATTCTCCCGCTTCTCCGGTTCCACGCTCGAAAGGGAGATATAATACGGCGCGTGAAGCGACAGGCGGATACCCGCTTCCCTCGCTTTTTCCCCGAATGCCGACGCAGACGCTTTGCTCACCCGCACGCCATACCCGCACTGGTACTCATAGGCGGTCACACCGATCCGGCGGCAGTAGTCGGGTACCTCGATCGTCTTTTTATAGCCCAGCGCCGTGAACTGCTCCCCGTTCCCAGCAGGGCCGAACCGTGCATACTCCATATCAATTCCCCTCCCTCGGATATCGTTTCCGAAACGGCCGCTCCAGCACCCGTTTGAACCGGAAAAGCGGCCCTTCCTCCGGCGAGATCGGGTCGAGCAGAATCGTTTTGGCGCCCGCCAGATTCCCGCACAGAACATCGGTAAAAAGCTGATCCCCCACAATGGCGGTTTGGGACATTGCCGTTCCCATCTGCCGACAGGCGCGGCGCAAGCCGAAGGACAGCGGTTTGAAGGCGCGTGAGGTGAATGCCAGTCCCAGCCGGTCTGCAAAGGGCGCGACCCGTTTTCTGGAATTATTGGACAAGATAAGCAGTTTAATCCCCGCCAGACGCATTCGGTCAAGCCACTCGCTCACCCCTTGAAACGGTATGGGATGTCCGTGGGTGGCAAGGGTATTATCCACGTCCAGCACCAGTGCTGTGATCCCCCGTTCCCGCAGCAGCTCTGGTGTGATCTCACAGACCGAATGAAAATACAATGTCGGCCGCAGCAGCGGCATATGCTCCACCTCCCTTATGAAAAAAGCACAGGGCAAGACCCCTGTGCTTTCTCTCATCCCGAAGCTTATTTATACTTCCGCTTGCGGGCAGCTTCCGACTTTTTCTTACGCTTTACAGAAGGCTTTTCATAATGCTCTCTCTTACGAACTTCCGCCAGAACGCCGGACTTCGCACAGGATCTCTTAAATCTCCGCAAAGCGCTGTCGATCGATTCGTTATCCTTAACTCTGATTTCTGCCATTTTATTCCCTCCCTTTGCCACAGGGCAGAGGCTTTATTCTATATGAACAGCAGACTATATTATATCCTGTTTTCCGCGGCTTGTCAAGCATATTCGCATATTTTTCGCCAAATTTTTACCGCACCACAAGATTAACCAGCTTGCCCGGCACCACGATCTCCTTGACGATCTGCTTGCCCGAAAGCGCCTCGCGCACCTTTTCCTCCGCGTGCGCCGCCGACAGCACCTCCTCTTTTTCGGCAGAGGAGGCTACCGTGATCCGGCATTTGATCTTGCCGTTTACCTGCACGGCAAGCTCCACCGTGTCCTCCATGCACTTGGCAGGATCGTACTGCGGCCAGCTTTGCTCATTGAGCTGTCCTCCGAAGCCGAGCAGCCCATACAGCTCCTCGGTGATATGGGGTGCAAAGGGGTTGAGCAGGATGAGCAGGGTGCGAAACTCGCCTTTGGTGATACTGCCTGCCGAAGCGATCTCATTGAGCAGGGACATCATGGCGGCGATCGCGGTATTGAACTTGAGCGATTCGACGTCCTCCGAGACCTTCTGTATGGTCTTGTGGAAGGAAGCCTCCAGCTGCGGACGGCAGCCGTCTCCCTCAGTTACGATATTCTGCAGCGCCCAGATACGATCCAAAAACCGCTTGCAGCCGCGGATGCCCGCTTTGCTCCAAGGGGCGGTTTTCTCAAAGTCGCCGATGAACATCTCATAAAGCCGCAGGGTGTCCGCGCCGTACTCGGCGATCACCTCGTCCGGATTGATGACATTGCCGCGGGACTTGCTCATCTTCTGATTGTCCTCGCCGAGGATAAAGCCGTGGCTGGTACGGCGGAGGTAGGGCTCCGCAGTCGGCACTGCGTCGATGTCGTGCAGGAACTTATACCAGAAGCGGGAATAGAGCAGATGGAGGGTGGTATGCTCCATACCGCCGTTATACCAGTCTACCGGCATCCAGTATTCCAGCGCTTCCTTGGAGGCAAGCGCTTCGGTATTATGCGGATCGCAGTACCGCAGGAAGTACCAGGAGGAACCCGCCCACTGCGGCATGGTATCGGTCTCGCGGAGAGCGGGACCGCCGCATTTCGGGCAGGTGGTATGGATAAAGTCCTCCAATGTGGAAAGCGGACTTTCCCCGTTATCGGTGGGCAGGTAGCTTTCCACCTCGGGCAGGCGGAGCGGAAGCTCGCTTTCGGGCAGGGCGACCCAGCCGCAATGCTCACAGTGTACCAGCGGGATCGGCTCACCCCAGTACCGCTGACGGGAGAACACCCAGTCGCGCAGCTTATAGTTCACCTTCGCCTGTCCCTTGCCGTTTGCAATCAGCCATTCCTTGATCTTTTCCTTTGCTTCCTCAACCGAAAGCCCGTTTAAGAAGCCGCTGTTGACCATCACGCCGGTCGCACAGTCGGTAAACGCCTCCTTAGTGATATCGCCGCCCGCGACCACCTCGATGATCGGCAGATCGAACTTCTGTGCAAACTCATAGTCGCGGGTATCGTGCGCCGGTACCGCCATGATCGCGCCGGTGCCGTAGGACATCATGACATAATCCGAAACATAGATCGGGATCTCCCGCTCATTGACAGGATTGACCGCGCGGATGCCTTTGATCTCCACGCCGGTCTTATCCTTGACCAGCTCGGTGCGCTCAAAATCGGACTTATGCGCCGCCTCCTCGCGGTAGGAAAGGATATCCGAAAGATTTTCGATCTGTTTTCCGTACTTGTCGATCAGCGGGTGCTCCGGCGCGATGACCATATAGGTCGCGCCGAACAGCGTATCGGGACGGGTGGTATAGATCAGCAGATCCTCCCCCACCGTTGTGGCAAACCGCACCTCTGCGCCGGTCGAACGCCCGATCCAGTTGATCTGGGTGGATTTGATCCGCTCGGCATAATTGACCTGGGACAGATCGTCTAGCAGCCGTTCGGCGTACTCGGTGATTTTTAACATCCACTGGCTTTTGACCTTACGCACCACTTCGCCGCCGCACCGTTCGCAGACGCCGCCGACCACCTCTTCATTGGCAAGCACCACCTTACAGGAGGTACACCAGTTGACCGCCATTTCCTTTTTATAGGCTAGCCCGTTTTTGAACATCTGCAAAAAGATCCACTGGGTCCATTTGTAGTAGTCCGGATCGGTGGTGTTGATCTCACGGTCCCAGTCGAAGGAAAGCCCGATCATCTGAAGTTGTTTTTTGAACCGCGCCACATTGCGGGCGGTCACGATCTCGGGATGGATATGGTTCTTGATCGCGTAGTTCTCGGTGGGCAGACCAAACGCGTCCCAACCCATCGGGAACAGGACATTATA
>CANQKG010000151.1 GCA_947624425.1 uncultured Clostridia bacterium
GGGTACCGGCTGACCCGGTTGACGGCGCCGCCCTCTCGTCCACCCCGATCAGCATCGGTATGGCGGACGCAGCCTGATAGGCGGCAATCGTTTGGCGCACGCTGTCCGGCGTTTCGTTTGCAAAATCCCGCCCGAACATGATATATCCGCCGAACTGATAGTTTTTCACATCATTCACCGCATCGCTTTCGGGTACCCGAACGATAAACAGCTGACCGACTTTCTGTTCCAGTGACATGGACGCGATCAGCGCGTCAATATCGGCAGGAGCGGGAGACGGGGCGGAAGCAGGCGGAGCGGGAGAGGGTGAAACCGGAGCAGGCTCGGGATTTTCCGGCTGTGCCGGCGTTGTCACTGCTGCGGGTGCAGATGCGGAAGAAACGCTTTCGGAGGAAGCCGCCTCGGAAGAAGCCGCTTCGGAAGAAGCAACGGCAGACTCTTCCGGTTCGGCCGGTTCACTGCTTTCGACAGCCGGGTCGGCTTCTCCGGAAAGAGAATTGACGGGGGAAGCGTTTTCGTCCACCGTCTTTTGCCGCCCGCAGCCCGCAAAGCCGTACAAACAGCAGAGCGCCAAGGAAAAAGCCAGCACGCGTTGTTTCATTTTTCTGCCTCCTTGATCGCTACGCCTCCCCGAACAGGACGGGCGATCGCCGCCCAAAGTCCCCGTTTTTCACATTCCGCCGCACACGCCTCGGCGGTCTCATTGTCTGCAAAAATTCCGAACACGGCGCTGCCGCTGCCGCTCATCCGGCTGCCGAGCGCGCCGCAGGAGAGGATCATCTCCCGCAGTTTTGCCACATCGGGCAGCGGAACAAGGGCTTCAAATACATTTTCCATCCTTGCCGCGATCTTAGGAAGATCGCCTTCCGAAAGTGCCGCGACCAGCGCAGCGGAATCGGGGCAAACGCCGCTGTCCGCCTGATCGTAGGCGGCATAGGCGGCTGCGGTGGAAACGCCTGCTTGTGGTTTTGCCAGCAAAAGCGTACAGTCGGGCAGAGGCGACAGCGGCGTGAGTTTCTCGCCGACCCCTTTTGCCAATGCCGTTCCTCCGGTCAGGCAAAAGGGAATATCCGCACCGACCGACAGCCCTGCTTTCAGCAGCTTATCCGCAGAAAGCGGTTTTTGATAAAGGTACTGCAAAGCCGCCAGCACGGCGGCGCCGTCCGCACTGCCGCCGCCCAAGCCGGCTTCTGACGGAATGCGTTTTTGGATTCGGATCGCAAGCGGCACAGGCGGCAGTCCGGCGGCGGCAAAAAAAGCGTCTGCCGCACGCCAAGCGATATTCCGTTCATCACAGGGAACGCCCTTTGCATCGCAGGTCAAAACCCGTCTGCCGCCCTTTGGCAGCGTTTCCACCGTGACGGTATCGTACAAAGAGACCGACTGCATCACCATCGAAAGCTCATGATAGCCGTTTGGCAGCCGTCCCAGAATGGCAAGCGAAAGGTTTATCTTCGCCGCCGCATCCACTACGATCCTCACCGGCGACCAAGCTCCTGCAAAAACTCCTCGATCAAGCGGAGCGCTTCCATCAGGTGATTGATCGAATAGGAGTAGGACGCCCGAATATATCCCTCGCCGCTTTCCCCGAACGCATCGCCCGGTACGACTGCAACCTTCTTATGATAGAGAAGCTGCTCGCAAAACTCCTGCGAGGTCAATCCGGTCGAGGCGATAGACGGGAACACATAGAACGCACCCTGCGGCTCAAAGCAGGGAAGTCCCATTTTATTGAAGCTGAACACCACAAAGCGGCGGCGCATATCGTACTCCTGCTGCATTTTGCGGATATCCGCATCGCAGTTTTTCAGCGCCTCGATCGCCGCATACTGGCTGGTGGTCGGCGCGCACATCACGGCATACTGGTGAATTTTCAGCATCTGCCGCAAAAGCGGCTTCGGCCCTGCCGCATAGCCAAGCCGCCAGCCGGTCATGGCGTATGCCTTGGAAAAGCCGTTGACTAAAACCGTCCGTTCCCGCATACCCTCGATCGACGCAAGAGAAACATGGGGCGCGCCGTATGTAAGCTCGCCGTAAATCTCGTCCGAAAGCACGATGATATCGGTATCCCGCAAAACGGCGGCAATTTCCTCCAGATGCTCCCTGCGCATGACCGCGCCGGTCGGATTATTCGGAAACGGAAAGACCAGCAGCTTGGTGCGGGGCGTGATATGCGCCCGCAGTTCCTCCGCCGTCAGCCGAAAATCGTTCTCGGCACGGGTCGGGATCGCAACGGGTACGCCGTCCATCAGCGATACGATCGGCGCATACGCCACAAAGGACGGCTCCACGATCAAAACCTCGTCCCCCGGCTCCACCAGAGCGCGGACGGTCAGATCGATCGCCTCGGAACCGCCGACCGTGACCATAATCTCATCCTTCGCATCGTAGGACAGCCGAAACCGGCGGTGAAGATAACGGGCAATTTCCTCCCGCAGTTCCGCCAGACCGGCGTTTGCGGAATACCAAGTCTCGCCCCGCTCCAGATTTTTGATCCCGGCGGCGCGCACCTGCCACGGTGTTTTGAAATCCGGCTCTCCCACGCCAAGGGAGATAACGCCCTCCATGCTGTTTGCAATATCAAAAAACTTCCGAATACCGGAAGGGCGAAGCTGTACCGCCTTTTTCGACAGGATCCGATCATAATCTATCATAAGATGGGACTCCTTCTGTCAATGGTTTCCTCCTCGTTCATCACAACGCCGCGGTCCTTATAACGGGAGAGGATAAAATGGGTCGCGGTGGATTTCACGCCGTCGAGCGTTGCCAGCTTCCGCGCGACAAAGAAAGCGATATCCTTGAAATCGGCGCCGGTCACCACTGCCAACAGGTCATAGCTGCCCGACATCAGGTATACGCTTTCCACTTCCTCGTACTGCATCACCGCGTCCGCCACAACCTCGAAGCCGCGATCCCGCTTCGGCGTGACCTGAAGCTCGATCAGCGCGGTCACCTGCGGCGTACCGAGCTTCTCCTGATCGATCAGCACATGATAGCCGCGGATGACGCCCTGCCGCTCCGCCTCCAGGATCATATCGGCCACTTCGTCCTCGGTTTTATTGAGCATAACGGCAAGCTGCGCGTTGCTCAGCCGTGCATTTTCGTTGAGTAAACGGATCAGTTGTTCCATAAAGATCTCTCCTCACTGTATCGTATCGTTTTATTTTACCAAATTTTTGCCGACTTTTCAAGTAACAGAGCCGTTACAACCGGGAATAGGATGATATGCGGCGGTTTTTGCCGCCGTATATCATCGTCAAGGAGCAAAAAACCATGGAATGGCTCAAAGAATTGATCTCCGAATACGGCGCGGCGATCCTCTCCGCCGTTTTGACCCTGCTCACCGGCTATCTCGGCATGGCGGCGAAGCGGATGATGCAGAAGAATTTGAACGGCAAAACAAAGCAGGAGGCTGCCCGTATCGCGGTTCAGGCTGTCGAACAGATGTACAAGAATCTGCACGGCAATGAAAAGCTTGACCGGGCGCTGACCGCCGCCTCGGATATTCTTTCTGACCGAGGCGTTGCCGCAAACGAAAGCGAGCTTCGTGTCCTTGTCGAGGCGGCATTGGCAGAGCAAAACGATGTTTTTCAAGCCAACAGCGCATCCGCCGCGGCAGAGGAAACCCAATCATAATTCTATAAACCGGGCGGCTGAGCGTGGCGAAAAATCGCCACGCTTCGAAGGACAAACACAATCGCTTCACTCGCTAAAGCTCGTCTAGCTCTGTGTTTTTCCCCCGATTCCCCC
>CANQKG010000152.1 GCA_947624425.1 uncultured Clostridia bacterium
TAGACAAGGCAGATATCGGTATGCGACTGCTGACCCACCTGAAACAAATCAAACACCAGATCGGGCGTTTTCATCCGGCGGCGGATCATGCTCATATTGGTGCGGATCACCTCGGTAAAGCCCTCGCGGGAGCCGCGGACATTTACCTCGCCCGACGGCTCGTCCACCGAGCGGTGAGAAAAGCCCTGTGTGCCGAACGCAACCCCATGATCCAGCCCGTCGATCAGAATGACCAGAAATCCGGACATGATCCGCCCGAACAGCTCGTCGGTGGTGTAGACATCCCCCATATCAATTCCGAGCAGGCTTTGCTCCTCTAAGCGCAGATACAGTTCCTCCGCCTTGTGTTTGCCGGTAAGCCGCATTGCCATCAGCGGCTCGAACACCATCTCCGCTACCTTCTGCTCGTTTACCATCCCCTCGCAGGTCAAAAGCGCGACCGGACAGCCCGAAACAGTCACCTTCCGAAACACCAGATCGGATTTTCCGTGCATCTTTTCCTGAATCAGCACCAGATTTTCCTCCAGTGAGGCGGTCAAAGCGGTCTGGGTCGTGATCTGTGAGCCCATTTTCTTCGTCCCCCTTCCAAAAATGCCATGCAATAACAGAATGCCCGTCCTTACAAAAATCATACCGCAAAGCCGTATATTCGTTTTGTGGAAAACGCACTCTAATCAAAGGTGATAGCATGATTATCGTAATCATTCGGGCGTTTTTGCTCTATCTTTTGATCATTCTGGCACTGCGGCTGATGGGAAAGCGGCAGATCGGAGAATTGCAGCCTTCCGAGCTGGTCATCACCATCCTGATCTCCAACATCGCTTCCCTCCCGATTGAAGACGTCCACATACCGATGAGCGCGGGCGTGTTCCCCATTCTCTCGCTGGTCTTTTTTGAGGTGGCAATCTCGATCATCACCCTGCGGTACAAGCGGATCCGCAGGCTGGTTTCGGGCAGCCCGATGATCCTGATTCGGGACGGCGAACTGGATCAAAAGCAGATGCGGCGGCTCCGCTTTTCGGTGGACGATCTGATGGCGGCGCTGCGGGAAAAGGATGTATTCAATCTGGAGGATGTGAACTATGCGATCGTGGAAACGACCGGCAAGGTGAATGTACTGCTTAAACACAGCGCGCAGACCGTCACCGCACAGATGGTGCATCTGAAAGGAGAGGAGGAAACGCCCGCCGTGGTGGTCATCAGCGACGGCGTGGTGGTCACCTCGGCGCTTTCTGCCTACCGGTTTGACCGAAAGTGGTTGGATCGTATCCTCCGAAAAGAGGGCTGGGACGCCACCGATATTTTTTTGATGACTGCCGACAAGCAGGGACAGTACCACATCATTCCGCGGGATAACTGCAATCAAAAAAAGGCAGCCCCCGTTTCCGGGAGCTGCGAAGAAAAGGAAAGGTAAAAAAATCAACATGAAACGACTGATTACGGTATCGCTGATCTTATTGGGCATGGTGCTGACCGGCATCGCCTCGATCCGGTATCTGCATCGGGTGCAGACCGACATAAGCGCCCTGCTCACCGAGGCGGAAAGTGTGGTGGAAGCCGATCCGGCGCGTGCCGTGGCACTTTGCAAAGAGGCGTCCGACTGCTGGGACAAAGCGGAGCCGATCCTGATTTTATTTCTCCCCCACAGTGAGGTGGACGAAATGGCACAGGTGATCGCGGAGCTTAGCGCCTATGTGGAGTTTGACGACGCCACCATCACAGTCGCCGCCATCCGCCGCGCCTGCGGTATTGCCGAGCACCTTTACACCACACAACTGCCCTATCTCAGCAACATACTTTAAGGTTCGGCTCTCCTCACCTTAATCCTTTTCGTCCTGCAAATCCTCCAGCACCTGCAAAAAGCTGTCAAGGTCCTTAAAATCGCGGTAGACCGAGGCATACCGGACATAGGCGACCGGATCAATATCCCTCAACTGCTGCAATATGATGTCTCCAATCACATGACTGGGTACTTCCTTATCATACTGCTGCTGACAAATCTTCTCGATCTGATCGACCAGCCGCTCCATGGTTTTGGAGGTGACCGGTCGCTTCTCGCAGGCACGGATCAACCCTTTCAGCGGTTTATTACGGTCAAATTCCTGTCTGGACTGGTCCTTTTTTACCACCATAAGCGGCATATGCTCGACCACCTCATAGGTGTTGAACCGCATACCGCAGGACAGGCAGCTTCTGCGGCGGCGAATCCGATCGTTATCCTCGGTCGGACGGGAATCGATCACCTTGCTGTCGGGATAGCCGCAAAACGGGCATTTCATGCGCGCAACATTCCTTTCTGCCAAGTATTTTACCGACTTTATCCTACCATAAAATTTGTGGGATTTCAAGCCTCTAACGGAAGAAAATCTTCCACCAGGTCCTGTAAATGGCAAAACGAAACGCCCTCCCGCTTCAAAAGAGCGCCAAACCGCTCCACCGCCTCGCGGGATACCGACAGATCGGGGAAATGGACAGTCTGACCCTCGCAGCTGATCCGCAGACCGTACACCGTGGTCCGACCGTGATCCGGTATGACCTGTACGGACTGAGTGACCTCATACACGAAGTCCATGGTCTGTCCCTTCCTCCTACGCTGAATATGCACCGTTTTTATTTTCATTGTACGGGAAAATTGTGCAAAAATCAAGCAAAAAGTTTCGACAAAATTCGAGCTTTACCGGTCGCCGTACTTCCTTTCGAGCCAATGATAGGAGCCAATCAGATCGGACAGCGTATCGTAATTCCGGCGGTAAAGCTCCACCATGATATCCCCGCGATAGGAAAGCCTGTCAAGGACAGAAAAGAGCCGCGCCATATCAAAGTTGCCCGCACCGGGCGGAAGGCAATCTTCGGTGACACTCCCGTTTTCGGTCAGGCTGTCGCTGATATGCAGATGCACAAGCTGCCGTCCCATTTCCTCCAAAAGGGTAAACGGGTTCTCTCCGGCGCGGAGCGCCTGCTTTAAATCCAGCACAAAGGCGGCGTACTCGCCCAGAAACGGCTTTAATTCCCGCAGAAACGAAAGCCGTCCCATACGGCAGCGGGATACATTTTCATGCGCCACCGTCACGCCGTACCGCCTGCCCCGCTCCGCCAGACGGCAGAACCGCTCGGCATAAGCGGCAGGCGACAGCTTCCCGCGCAGCCAGTCGCCGTGAAAGACAAGAATATGGCAGTCCATCATCTCCATGACCTCAAAATACCGCTCATAGAGGTCAACCGCGTCACGGGTGCGGCGGTCGTAATCCGAGAAAAAGAGAAACGGCTCAAACTCCGAGGTGTAAGGGTGAAGCGATACGAGCTTGGCGCCGCAGGCGTCCAGTTTTTTCTTTTGCTCCCGCATAAAGGGCAGAGCGATCTCGGACGAGGTGTTGAAAAAAATCTCGATCCGGCGAACACCCTCTGCCAGCAGGGTATCGACCGCCTGCTCCGTTACAGCCGGATAAAGACAGGCAGTGGAGATCCCGTACCTCATTTGATCGCCTCCTTCCCGATAAAATAGGATCATCCGTCCAGACAGGCGGACATGGCGCCGCAATTGAATCCCTCCACCGCGCTTTAGCGCGGTCCCCCTCCCTTTGACAAGGGAGGCATTGGCAAAAATGTTTGCTTTACGGAAAATTTTGTTTATCCCTTAAAGCGCGGCGGCAAAAGACAGATACGAGTACGGCGGAGGACATACCTCCGCCGTGCGTTGTGATTAGACCAATCCGTGTTTTTGCAGAATGCCCGTGAGC
>CANQKG010000153.1 GCA_947624425.1 uncultured Clostridia bacterium
TCTACTGCCGGTATGTAAAGGTCTGGACATTGATCCGGCCGCTTCGGGGTTTGGTTTACCGCGGCTGCGGCTTTCTTCGCCGCATGACGGCGGTTGACAAGCGGCGCGGGGAAGATTATAATAAAAAAGAAGGGTAAGCGGTTTCGCTCCGGCGGAACCGCTTTGTTATACGACACGGGAGGAGCAGCATGAAAACCGAGGTCAAGCGAATTTTACGGGCGGTGCAAAACGGCGAAATGTCGGTGGACGACGCACTGCTGAAATTAAAGGCCGAGCCGTATGAGGACATCGGCTTTGCCAAGGTGGATCACCACCGCAGGGTGCGGCAGGGTGTGCCGGAGGTGATCTACGGCGGCGGAAAAACGGCGGAGCAGATGATCGGGATCATGGACGCCATGCGGCAAAACGGGCAGGAGCGGATTTTGCTCACTCGTCTGTCGGCGGAAGCCGCCCGTGAGATCGAAAAAAAGCACCCGATCACCTATTATGAAAACGCAAAGATCGGATTGCTCGGCGGAATGCCCGAGCCGGACGGACTGGGGCATATCGTTGTGGCGACCGGCGGCACCAGCGATATTCCCGTGGCGGAGGAAGCCGCGCTCACCGCCGAAGCGCTCGGCAATCGGGTGGTGCGGCTGTATGACGTCGGGGTGGCAGGACTTCACCGGCTTTTGTCCCGCAAGGAGGATATCCTCTCCGCCAGTGTGATTATTGCAATCGCGGGGATGGAAGGGGCGCTTGCCAGCGTCATCGGCGGGCTTTCCGACTGTCCGGTGATCGCCGTGCCGACCAGCGTGGGCTACGGCGCATCCTTCGGCGGACTTGCCGCGCTTTTGTCGATGCTCAATTCCTGCGCCAGCGGCGTTTCGGTGGTGAATATCGATAACGGCTTCGGCGCGGGGTATCTGGCCGGTATGATCAACCATATGGAGGGGAAGGCATGAAAACGCTCTATCTGGACTGCGGCATGGGCGCCGCGGGAGATATGCTGACCGCCGCTTTGATCGAGCTGTTGCCCGATCCGGACGGTTTTCTGGCGGAATTAAACGCTCTGGGAATTCCCGGTGTGCGGTATGAAAGGGAATCGGCCGTCCGGTGCGGGATCACCGGCAGCCATATCACCGTCACGGTAAACGGTGAGGAAGAGGGCGAGCCTCATCATCACCATGAAAACGAACACCACCACCATCACCGTGATCTGCACGGGGTGGAGCATATCCTGTCCCATTTCGCCCTGCCGCCGCAGGTACGGGAGAATGTGTCGGCGGTCTATCACAGGATCGCCGAGGCGGAAAGCCATGTCCACGGCAGACCGGTCGAAGAAATTCATTTTCATGAGGTCGGCGCCATGGACGCGATCGCGGATATCACCGCCGTCTGCCTGCTGATGGAGCGGATCGCTCCCGATGAGGTGGTCGCTTCCGCCGTTCATGTGGGAAGCGGGCAGGTACAGTGCGCTCACGGCATTCTGCCGGTTCCGGCGCCTGCCACGGCGCATATCCTGCGGGGCGTGCCGATTTACGGCGGTGAGATAACAGGAGAGCTTTGTACTCCTACCGGCGCGGCGCTGCTGCGGCAGTTTGTCACCCGATTCGGGGAGATGCCGGTGATGACGGTCGACGCCATCGGCTACGGCATGGGGAAAAAGGAGTTCGGGCGCGCAAACTGCGTCCGCGCCTTGCTCGGAGAAACCGAAGATCGCGCCGACGCCGTGACAGAGCTTAGCTGCAATCTGGACGATATGACGGCGGAGGAATTGGGCTTTGCCGCCGAACAGCTGCTTGCTGGCGGCGCGCTTGAGGTATATACCCTGCCGGTCGGCATGAAAAAGTCCCGTCCCGGCACATTGCTCCGGGTTCTCTGCCATGAAGAGCAGAAGGAGGAGATACTTCGGCTCATCTTCCGGCACACCACTACGATCGGGGTGCGGGAGGCACGCCTGCACCGGTACCTGCTGGAGCGGAGCAGCGAAACGGTGGACACGCCCTACGGCACGCTGCGCCGCAAGCGCTCGACCGGTTACGGCGTCACCCGCCTGAAATATGAGTATGACGATCTTGCTCGGATCGCGCGGGAAAAGGGAATCAGCATCGCGGAGGTAAGGGCTTTGCTGGAGGAAATATGAACACGGCAGAACAGAAAAAAGAGCGTCTGGAGCAGATCCTCCGTTCACTTTCCAGTGTGGCGGTCGCCTTTTCTGCCGGCGTGGATTCCACCTTCCTGCTCAAGGTCGCCCACGATGTGCTGGGGGATCGCGCCGTCGCGCTGACGGCGAGTACCCGGTTTTTCCCACAGCGGGAGCTTTTGGAGGCAAAGCGGTTCTGCGCCGAGCAGAAGATCACGCAGATCGTCGTGGAGATGGATATTCTGTCGGTGGAAAGCGTCTGCCAAAATCCGAAAAACCGCTGTTATCTCTGTAAGCGGGAGCTGTTCACAAGGCTTTGTGAGGCGGCAAAGGCGCAGGGCTTTTCCCATGTTGCCGAGGGGACGAATCTGGACGATCTCGGTGATTACCGGCCGGGACACGCGGCGGTGGCGGAACTGGGGATCAAAAGCCCGCTGCGGGAAGCAGGTCTGACCAAGGCGGAGATACGCGAGCTGTCGAAAGCCATGGGACTGCCCACCTGGGATAAGCCGTCCTTTGCCTGCCTTGCCAGCCGGTTTGTTTACGGCGAGTACATCACGGAGGAGAAGCTCTCGATGGTGGAACAAGCGGAGCAGTATTTATTGGAGATGGGCTTTCATCAGATGCGGGTGCGGCTGCATGGAGAGCTTGCCCGGATCGAGGTACTGCCGGAGGAATTGCAGAAGCTGACCGACCGGGCGGCGGAGATCGACCGGTATCTGCGGGAATTGGGTTTTTCCTATGTCACCGCGGATCTCGGCGGGTACCGCATGGGAAGCATGAACCGGTCGGCAAACTAGGAAAGGAGCGGTCGTCATGGAATCCGGGGAATATTTTGCCGGGATCTCGCCCGGCGGGCTGACCGATGTGTATGAGATCAAAATACTCATCTGTTATCTTCTTTATGCCGTGAAGGAGCCGCTGACCGAAAACGAGGTGCAGCTGGCGTTTCAGGAGCGGGCGGTGGTGAATTACTTTGCCTATCGCGAGGCGATGGAAGCGCTCAAGGAAAGCGGACATATCACCCTTAGTGCGGAAAACGGCAGGGAGGTCTGTAAGCTGGAACAGCGGGGGATCGATACTGCCGAGATGCTGTATAGCTCACTTTCGCCCGCATTGCGGGACCGGGTGGTGGAGGCGGCGGCAAATCTGCTGGCGCGCCGCCGTCAGACCGATGAGGTCACCGTGGATTGCAGCGAGGCTGCCGACGGCTTTCTGGTGTCCTGCCGGATGCGGGACATCGGTTCCGATCTGATGCGGCTGACTTTGTATGCGCCCGACCGGCTGCAGGCAGAACAGCTGGCGCACAATTTGCGGGAGCACAGCGCCGAGATCTATCAGGGCATTTTCGCGGTCGTGACCCGTCACCGCGGACTGATGGAGCAATCACTATCCGCATTTCCGGAAGAAGAAAACGGCTGAGGCAAACTGCCTCAGCCGTTTTTGCTTATCTATTTTTAGTCCTTTACGAATTGGCGGATCGCCAAGGCGCCGACGCCGTTCATGACCGACACGACCAGCAAAAAGAGCAGGTATCGCGGCAGTTCGGCGACCGACGAGATGGCGACGGTCAGGTAGTTCATATCGGCGATGCTGTGCTCGAATC
>CANQKG010000154.1 GCA_947624425.1 uncultured Clostridia bacterium
TGCTGCGGGAATACTGGTAGATTCTGGCCCAGAGTACCGTCAGCTCAGGATCCGCGGTGATGGCGGGATGACGCGCGATGGCACGGATGACGGTTGCGCCCGTGTGGTCGATAAACATGGTGATGATCGCGATGACGGTCGGGAACCTGCCGTTGCAGGGAACCATGGCATTGGTGAGAATGGCGATCAGCCGCTCTCTGGGGGAGTCGATGATCCGGCAGCCGCTCACCCCGACCGCGTTGCAGCCAAGCCCCATGCAGATGGTGAGCGCCTGCTTGCCGCAGGCAGCCGCCTTGCAGAAGTATTTGTCGAGGTTGAAGGCGATCCGCGGCAGATAGCCGAAGTCCTCCAGTAATGTAAAAAGCGGAAAAAAGATCAGCATGGGCGGCAGCATGACCGATACCACCCAGGTGACAGTGCGGTAAACGCCGCCGCAGATAAGGCTGCCTGCCCAAGCGGGCAAGGGCAGCTTGGCAAAGAGGGTGGTAAGCGCTTCCTGCCCGCAGCTGAACAGGGCGGAGAGCCATGCGGACGGGTAGTTTGCGCCCACAATGGTCAGCCAGAGGATACAGCCCAAAAGCAGCAGCATCAGAGGAATACCGAACCGGCGTGAGGTGACGATCCGGTCGATTTTCCGGTCAATGCCGGTGTGCGGATCATATTCCGTGCCGACTGCCTGCCTGCCGATCTCCTCTGCCTTGTCTACCAGCGCCTGCACCATGCTGTCCCGCAGGGTAATGGCGTCAAAGCCGATACCCCGCAGTCGCTCCCGCTCGGCGTCAAGCGACTGCAAAAGCGGGTCGGAGAGGGAAAACCCACAGCTTTCTTTGAGCTTTTCTGCCATGCCGCGTTCCCGATCCAACAGCTTTCGCGCCAGAAAGCGGGGATCCGGCTCGGTGATACCGGCGGGCAGCAGAGGCAGGAGCGTTTCGACCGAACGTTCGATCTCCTTCGGATAGGAAAAGCTGCAGGGCGGCTTTCGTTTTGCCAATGCGGACTGCATCACCGCTTCTATCAGCTCCTCCAGCCCCTCGCCGGAACGGGCGGAGGTGCCGATCACCGGAATGCCCAGCAGTTGAGAAAGCCGTTTCAAATCGATCCGGATTTTCTTTTTCTCCGCCTCGTCCAGCAGATTGACGCAGAGTACCACATTCCCGGTCACCTCCAGCGCCTGCAGGGTCAGATGCAGATTGCGGGAAAGGCAGGTCGCATCCGCCACGCAGAGAACGGCGTCCGGCTTCCCGAAGCAGATAAAATCCCGCGCCACCTCCTCCTCGGCAGAGCTGGGAGAAAGGGAATAAGTACCGGGCAGGTCTACCAGAAGATGTTCTCTGCCTTTGTATCGGTAACGCCCCCGCGCGCCCGAAACGGTTTTTCCGGGCCAGTTGCCGGTATGCTGGTGCATACCGGTCAGGGCGTTGAAGATCGTGCTTTTTCCCACATTCGGATTGCCGGCAAGCGCAATGACAAGCTGTCGCGGCTCCTCCATACTATCACTCCCTTAAAAATTGCCCGACCGCCGAGGCAAACATCGGGCAACCGGCATGATTGATTCCGTGTTTACTCCGTAGTCGGGCAGACTGCTTCGTTATGATCTGCGGCGATCAGGATATCCTTTGCGTCCTGATCCCGAATGGCAAGAACGGCGCCTCTGATCCGATACGCCGCCATTGCTCCGGACGGACTGCGCTGTACCGATTCGATCCTCGTACCGTTGATCAGTCCCAGATCCATCAGACGGCGGCGCATTATTCCGGCGCAGGTAAGCCGTTTTACGACAGCACTTTGGCCGACAGCCAGCAAATGCAGCGGCACCAAAGCGGGCATATCCATGTCTCCTTTACTTTTTTCATCTGTACTACACACTATGCCGCCAAAACGGGAAGTGTGACCCTAAGAAGAGCAAAGAAAAAAGCGAACGGGCTTTCCCGTTCGCTTTTTGGGGTTCTTTTTTCTAGGAGGTTTTCTTCTGCGCCGCCGCCTTTGCCACCAGATGTGACAGCGCGCCGGCAACGATGGCGATCGCCGTGCCGATCACGCAGATCAGCATGGAGGCAAGCAAAATGCTCGGGTGGTTCATGTTGAGACACAGGAAAATGACATTCCCGATAAAAAACACGCCGGTATCCAGTATGGCCGCCACCATGATCCGTTTCAAGCTGGTCGCGTTTTTCATGCTGTAGGAGCGATCCCGCCCGATCTCACAGGCAATGCTCCAGCTCCACGCAAGCGCCGCATAGCAGGGGATCGCGGTGATCCACAGGAAGATGATCCACGGCAAAAAGCAGTAGCTGAACTGGGGGTTCTGCTCCGCCAACGCCCTGCCGATGCGGGGAATCACAAGAAAGTAAATCAGCAATCCGCAGACGGCAAGTCCGAATACAATGACCTTCAGCCAGCCTGCCAGTCTTTTTCGGCTCATAACAGCCTCCGTTCTGCCGCTTTGCGTTTGTCTGTCGGGGAACCTTTCTCATCAAGCGGCAGATGAGAAGTCCGGATTTTTTCAGAATACCTTTATGGAAAGCGCGTGTTCGCCGGTTTCCTGCGGCGCAAGCCGCTGTACGCAGCGCTTGCCGGTCAGCGTGTCGCCCTCGTCCTCGCAGACTGCAATGCCGCACCACGGCTCAATGCACAAAAACGGCGCGCCGCCCGCAATCGGCGTCCAGAATGCCAAAAGGGGAAAATGCTCAAAGCCGACCGTCACACCGTGGCCGCTTATCTTGCTTTTGAGGGACACGCTTTTGGATTGCAGCTGTTCGTCAAAGATTAGCGCATCGCTGCAAAACATATCGTAGGCGAGTGAAAAGGAGGTTTCGTTTTGCAAAAAGGGCTTTCTGCGGCTGACGGCGACCTCGCTTTTTTGGAGGTCAAAGGGGATCAAATCAGCCGTTTCGGGCTGCGGAAAGACGATCTCGTAATCGGTGAAGGCCTCGCCCTCCTCCAGCGGACAGTTGAATGCCGGATGGGCGCCGATGCAGTAGTAGGAAGGCTTGTCGCCGGGATTGGTCACCCGGTACCGGATCGTCAGCCCGTCGTCGGTCAGCCGGTAGAGCATGGTCAGGATAAAGGGATAGGGATAACGGCTGCGGGTCTCCTCGGCGTCGCAGAGGGTGAACACCGCGGAGTCCTCGCTCTCCTGCCGTGCGGAGAACTCCATCCGCTTGGCAAAGCCGTGGCTGAGCATTTCATAGGTCTTTCCTTCGATCTCGATCTTTTTGTTCCGCAGACAGCCGACGATCGGGAAAAGCACCGGCGAGCTTTCTCCCCAATAAGCGGGATCGCTGCACCAGATGTACTCTTTGCCGTTTTGGTCTTTCAGGGATTTCAGCTCGGCGCCGTGGCTGTCGATCACGGCACGCATACTGCCGTTTTGCAAGGTGATTTTCATAAGGCTGCTCCTTTATGCGATTTATTACTTTCAGTATACCAGCAGTGCCAAAAAACTGCAAGTGCAATTTTGGTTGACAAAACGGCAGAAAGGTGTATGATAGTAAATAGGAATTATTTAGACCGCTGTTCCGGCGGCTTTCTTTTTGCATGGAGGGATCTGTTATGGCAAAGCATTACTTTTTCACCTCGGAATCGGTGACGGAGGGACATCCGGACAAGATCTGCGACCAGATCTCCGATGCGATCCTCGACGCGCTGTTGGCACAGGATCCGATGTCCCGCGTGGCGTGTGAGACAACGGTGACCACCGGACTGGTGCAGGTGATGGGGGAGATCTCG
>CANQKG010000155.1 GCA_947624425.1 uncultured Clostridia bacterium
GGTAGCGGATGAAATGGTGAATATGATCATTGCGCAGCGCGCGTATGAACTGAATTCCAAAGCGATCCAGACTTCGGATTCCATGCTGGAAACGGCCAACAATCTGAAGCGTTAGTGAACATTAGGAGCCCAGTACTGTTCCGCGAATGAAGTGAGCCAATGACAGCACTGGCATCCGACAGTCTGAGTCAGATATAAAACTTGCGTTTATAGAGGAGGAAATTATGGATTTATCTTCGATCAGCAGCATGACGTCCATGCTGGACACGACAAGGAACGTGGCGGCTTCCGGTGCGGCGGATTCGCTGACACAGGCGGCGCAGAACCTTTCTTCGGAGTCCTCCGAAGAGGAATTAAAAGGTGTGCTGAAAGATTTCGAATCTTATTTCGTCGAACAGGTGCTGAAGGAAATGAAAAAGACCTTTACGGACGAAGACGAGGATTCGGATTCGATGGTTTCCCAGTATAAGGATTTATATATGGATTCCGCGATCGAGATAGTGGCGGATGAACTGGTCGATGAGGTGGGCGAAACCTATACCCAGCAGCTCTATGAACAGATGAAGCGCAATTACCAGATCGGAGATTAGATTTTTGCCCGGTCAGTGATCTGAAGAGAATATTTTCGGAAAACAATTTAAGAAAAGCTTTAAGTAAAATGAAGTAAGATGAAGTAAGAGAGAAAGCAAACAGCCGGAGCCGGAGCCCCGGCTGTTTTTTAGAGCCGCAGCGCAGCGCGGCTGCCCGGCGGGATTTCGGATAATGTTACGAAGGAGATTATTTTGGAAACGATCAAGGGATATGTGGACAATATCATTTTTCACAACGCGGAGAACGGATACACGGTGCTGGAACTGATCTGCGGGGAAGAGGAACTGACCTGCGTGGGGACGTTCGGGGAGATTTCCGAGGGAACCAACATCGAAGCGGAAGGGGAGTACACGACGCATCCGTCCTACGGGCGGCAGTTTAAGATCGCGTCGTTTGAAGAGAAGGCGCCGGAAGATGCGGCCGCGATCGAGCGTTACCTGGGTTCGGGTGCGATCAAGGGGATCGGGCTTGCGCTGGCGGCGCGGATTGTGCGCCGTTTTCAGGAAGATACCTTCCGCATTATCGAAGAAGAGCCGGAACGTCTTGCCGAAGTAAAAGGGATCAGCCAGCGCAAAGCGATGGAGATTGCGGAACAGGTGGTCGGGAAACGGGATCTCCGTCAGGCGATGCTCTTTTTGCAGCAGTACGGGATCCGCACCAATCTGGCGCTGAAGATCTACCGGATCTACGGAATGGAAATCTACCGGATTTTGAAAGAGAATCCTTATCAGCTGGCGGACGACATCGATGGGGTGGGATTTAAGACCGCGGATGAGATCGCATCGCGCGCCGGGATCCGGATGGATTCCGATTTCCGGATCCGCAGCGGCATCCTCTATACGCTCCAGCGGGCATCGATGGAAGGGCATACGTATCTCCCGGCGGAAGAACTGACGGTACGCGCGGCCGAACTGCTGCAGGTGGAACCGGGGCAGATCGAAAAGCACTACATGAACCTTGCTATGGACCGCAGGATCATTATGCAGAAGAGCGGGGAGAGCGCCCAGATCTATTCCACGGCTTTTTACTATATGGAAGCCAACACCGCGACGATGCTCAAACAGCTGGATATCGGCTATGATGTGCCGGAGATCGAGATGGAGGAGCGGATCCGGAAGATTGAGAAACAGACCGGAATGGATCTGGACGAGCATCAGGCGAGAGCAGTACGGGAAGCGGTGAAAAACGGCCTGCTGATCATCACGGGCGGACCCGGTACCGGCAAAACCACCACCCTTCGTGCCATCATCGCCCTGCTGGAGCAGCAGGGACAGCGGGTGGCAATCGCGGCGCCGACCGGCAGAGCGGCAAAACGCCTGTCCGAGGTGACCGGCAAGGACGCCGGAACGGTTCACCGCCTGCTGGAGGTGGATCGGCAGAGCGGCGGACGGCTGCTGCAATTCCAGCATCATGAGCGAAACCCGCTCAAGGTGGACGCGGTCATCATCGACGAGATGTCGATGATGGACACCATGCTGTTTGACGCATTGCTTCGCGCCCTTCGTCCCGGTGCGCGGCTGATTTTGGTGGGCGATTCCGATCAGCTGCCGTCGGTCGGCGCGGGAAATGTGCTGAAAGATATGCTGGACAGCGACTGTATTCCCTCGGTCGCCTTGACCGAGATCTTCCGGCAGGCGGCAAAAAGTCTCATTGTCACCAATGCCCATCATATCGTGTCGGGAGAAAATCCGGTTTTGGATGTGACCGATCGGGACTTTTTCTTTCTCACCCGCCATACGCCGGAGGCCGCCGTCCGCACCGTAGCGGAGCTGGCGGTCAAACGGCTGCCGGAGCGGTATCGGCTCTCTCCGTTTGAAGATATTCAGGTGCTGTCTCCCTCCCGAAAGGGAGCAACCGGCATCGATGTACTCAATCCCTATCTGCAAAAGCTTATGAATCCGCCTGCGGAGGATAAACCGCAGATCAAATACGGACATACCGTCTTTCGGGTCGGCGATAAGGTCATGCAGGTGCGGAACAATTACGATATTGTCTGGAAAAAGGGGGAGGAAAAGGGAGTCGGCGTTTATAACGGCGATATCGGCAGGATCCTTGCGATCGACCGGGCCGCAAACGCCGTTGTGATCTCCTTTGACGGGCGGACGGCGGAATATACGCCGGAACAGCTCAATGAATTGGAGCTTGCTTACGCCGTCACGGTACATAAAAGCCAGGGGAATGAGTTTCCCGCCGTGATCCTGCCGATCCTCGGCGGGTATGACCGGCTGTACTTCCGCAATCTCCTTTACACCGCCGTCACCCGTGCCAAGCAGCTTTTGATCTTGGTGGGGGAGAAAGAGCGGGTGGAATTCATGGTAAAAAACAATCTCCGCACGCTGCGGTATACCGGGCTGAAATTTTTGATCCGGCAGGAGGTACTGGAGAAGGGCGAATGAAACACAATGCTTTTACAGCAGGCAGGGATCTGCTGTTTCCCAATCACTGTATGGGCTGCAACGCGCTGATTTCAGAACCGGAGCGGTTTTGTGAAAACTGTAAGAAGGATCTTACCTATGTCGGCGAGCTGCCGCCGATCAGTCAGATCCGCGCCGCCGCGGCCGTTTATCCCTATAACAGGGTATCCTCCGGCATACTGCGCAGGAAACAGGAACCGGGCTATGTGTCCGAAAAAGCGATGGCGGAGGATATGGAGCTGGCGTTTCACCGGTTTCGCTTTCCGCTGCCCGATCTTATCCTGCCGGTGCCGGCGCATTCGTTTAAGGTGTGGTGGACGCAGTATGACCACGGCATGGTGCTGGCACGGGCGGTGGCAAAGCAGTTCAATGTTCCGCTCGGCGTAAGAGTGCTGGGCAAACAGCGGTTCACCCGTCCGCAGCATACGCTGGATCGGAAAAAGCGCAGCCGCAACCTTGTCGGCGCGTTTGCCGTCCTCCGCCCGGACGAGGTACGGGGCAGGATCATATTGCTGGTGGACGACGTGATCACCACCGGGCATACCATCTCCGCCTGCGCGGCGGAGCTTCGCCATTCGGGCGCGCGTGAGGTATACGCGCTTTCTTATGCCTACACGCAAAAGTAGTTGTCTTTTTTCCCCATTTCCTTTATACTGATAGTGAAGGGAGCGACGCTGTGTGGAAAATTTTGATATCGGTATTGATCTCGGTACCGACAGC
>CANQKG010000156.1 GCA_947624425.1 uncultured Clostridia bacterium
CCTCAAAAAAGGAGCCGCCGTACTCCATAATGGTGTCCTTCCCGACCACTCCGATATCGCAGACGCCGTGCTGCACATAGGTAATCACATCCGCCGCCTTGGCGAGGACTGCTTCCAGCCCGGCGTCGGGAATCGGCAGGATCAGCCGCCGCCCTTTTTGCTTGAGTTCGCCGCAGTCGTACCCCATTCGCTCAAAAAGCGAAACGGTGTCCCGCTCCAGCCGACCTTTGGTCAGCGCAATTCGTATCGGTTTCATAAGCGCTCCCCTTCCTCCAAAGTCTCGGTCGCAATCCCGTCCGGCGTGACAAAATCCAGACGCGGGATCCCCCGCTCTGCGGCATAAGCCTCGGCTTCCTCCTTTGCGGTGTAAACCGCGTATTCCGTGCAGAGGTTCTGATCCGCCAAATTACGGCGGTGACGCAGCGCCTGCGCTTCACAGCCCTGCTCGGCGCAGACCAGCACCGACGGATGCGGCAGTGACACGTCGCCTTTCTGCAAAAGGGCTGCCGCCAGCGCGTCCGGCTGTACTCCGAACCCGATCGCGGGCAGGTCGGCGCCGAAACGGGAAAGCAGGCGGTCATACCGTCCGCCCGAAAGCACCGCTTCGCCGTGTCCCGCCAGATAGCCCCGGAAGACGATCCCGGTATAATAGGAAGGTCTGTTGACAAGTCCCAGATCCACCGTGATATGCCGCGGCTCAGTCAAGGCGGAAAGTGCCTGATACTGCCGCCGCAATTCCTCGATCAGCCGGTCGATATCGGGATCGGCAAACAAGCGGGAGGCGCGATCCAGCACCTCTGCCCCGCCAAACAGGCGTGGCATCTGCCGAAGCGAGAGGAGCATCGGGTCGTTCCCCAATCCGGCAAGGCGGTCGCTTAACGCAGGATAATTCTTGCTTTCGATCAAGCCGCGCAGCTCCTCGCTTATCTCATCACTCAGCGAGAGCTTTTTCATCAGCGTGTGAAAAATGCCGATATGGCTCAGCTCCAGCCGGAAATCGGCGGCGTCGCTGCACTGAAGCACCTCCAGCGCCATGGCGAGCACCTCCAGATCGGCCGAGCAGGCGTCCGCGCCGATCACCTCGATCCCGGTCTGCACCACCTCGTTGCTGTGCCCGCTGAGCGCCGGATTGGCGTTATACACGCTTTGATTGTAATAAAGCCGGATCGGCAGGCTGTGGTTTTTCAGTCTGGTCGCCGCAAGGCGTGCAATCGGCATGGTGGAATCGGGACGGAGCGTGATCAGCCTGCCCTTGCTGTCGGTGAGCTTATACATCTGCTCCTGCGGCATGGCGTCGAACACATCGAGAAATTCGACCCCGGGCGTCACCACCTCGGTAAACCCGTATCCCTCAAACAGCCGTGCAAGCCGCCCTTCGACCTGTCGCCTGGCGGCACATTCCTCAAACAGAAAATCCTTTGTACCCTCCGGCGTGATCATGCGGTATTTTGACATAGATACCCTCTTTTCGCTTTATCGTGCTACCATGATAACATGATATTATGGAAAAGTCAACCCGTTTTCCCAAAAAAATTCCTGCAAAAGCGAATGCCGTTGCAGGAATTTTTCTTGAAAAAAGACTTTATAGGGCGATGCAATGCGCCACTTCAAACAGATCCATATCCAGCTCTTTCTTCATTTGGAGTGCTTCCTGAATGTCGTAATCGACCAGCTTGTCGTTTTTAAGCCCGACCACACGGTTGCCGATCCCCTTGGAGAGCAATTCCACCGCATGGAAGCCCATGATAGAAGCAACCAGACGGTCACGCTGCGTCGGCGAGCCGCCGCGCTGCACATGACCCAGAATAGTCGCACGGGACTCAACGCCGGTGCGCTCCTCGATCTCCTTGGCCAGACGATCCACGTCGCCGATGCCCTCTGCCACCAGAACGATATTGTGGTTCTTGCCCTTGTTCTGGGCGATGAGAATCTTTTCCACCAGCTTATCCATGCTGAACTCCAGCTCCGGCACGATGACATAGGTGCCGCCGCAGGTGATGCTGGTATTGAGCGCAATATGACCGGCATGGCGACCCATGACCTCAACCACGCTGCAGCGGTTGTGGGAAGCGGAGGTATCGCGCAGCTTGTCGATCATTTCCATGGCGGTATTGAGCGCGGTATCATAGCCGATCGTATAATCGGTGCTGGCGATATCGTTATCGATCGTACCGGGAAGGCCTACGCAGGGTACGCCGTGTGCCGACAAATCTGCCGCGCCGCGATAGGAGCCGTCGCCGCCGATGACCACAACGCCGTCCAATCCGCGATACTGGCAGATGCGAACCGCCTGCTGGACGCCCGCTTCCTCCTTAAACTCGGGGCAGCGCGCCGCACCCAGAACCGTGCCGCCTTTGCGCAGGTAATCCATCACATCCGTGGTACTCATCTCGTACATATCGCCGTTGATCAAACCGGTATAACCGCGGCGAATGCCCATGACTTCGATACCAAGGCGGTTTGCATAGCGGACTACGGCGCGTACTGCGGCGTTCATACCGGGGGCGTCACCGCCGCTTGTCAATACACCAATGCGTTTTACTTCCATGATGAAATCCTCCTCCCAAAAGATGACTGACGATGCAGTCTCATTACCTATATTTTACCGCAATATGACCCAATCTGTCAACTACCTTTTCAGCGGGATCACTTGACGGCAATCGAATCCTTCCCGAGCTGCGCCGAAAGTACCGTCAGCAGCGGGTCGGTCACCGTTACTCCCTCAATACCGGGCGGCGACACATACCGTTTTTGATTCGAAAAATAGAGAATAACCCTGGTTTTGCCGGGCGACCGCCGCAATGCGGTCATCAAAGCGGGGAGCGCCGGATCGTCCTGTCCCCGTACCCGCAAAAACAGCTTTGCGGGCGTTTTGCGGGCGGCAAGCGCCTCGGGCGACAAAAACTCCTCCGCCAATATGACCGGCTGTTCCTCCTCTTTCAGCGAAAGCGTTCCCCGCAGGGCGATCACGCTTCCCTTTTGCAGGCGGTGCGCCTCCTTTTGATAGAGCGCAGAAAAAATGAGCGCATCCATCTGCCCGGTGCGGTCCTCCAGCTTGACAAACGCCATTCTGTCCCCTGAACGGGTCTTGGTCGTTTTGATCTCCTGCAAAACGCCCAGCAGCAGATGCCCGGTTTTATCTCCGAACCGGGGATCGCCGCTCTCCGCTCCGTCGATCAGCGCGGAAACCGTTTCTACTCCGGCCAAGCGGGAGACCTGCTCATACCGATCCAGCGGATGTCCCGACAGGAAAAAGCCGGTCATCTCCTGCTCCATTTCCATTTTTTCCTGCTCGGAAAAATCGGAGAGAGTGGGTATCGGCGTGCTGATCGAAGACTCCATATTACCGAAGAGGTTAAACTGTCCCTCCTGATTCTGCTTTTGCCGCTGCGCAAGCCGCTCAAAGATGACGGGATAGGCCTCCGGCATCTCCCTTCTGTTGTGAGGAAAGCAGTCCATGGCGCCGCTGCGGATGAGGCTTTCCATCATTCTTTTATTGCTTTCCTTGCCGTAAAGCCGTTCGCAGAAATCATTGAGGTCGCGAAAAGCGCCGTTTTTCTCCCGCTCTGCCATGATCGCGGCGATCATGCCGTCCCCCAGATTTTTCACGGCGCCGAGCCCGAACCGGATCCCCTTGCCCTCCACCGTAAACGCATCGTGAGAAAGGTTGATATCGTTTTCCGTGATTTTAATTTCTTTAGTTATAGGATTTTTTGGAGAAAA
>CANQKG010000157.1 GCA_947624425.1 uncultured Clostridia bacterium
TATAACAGCTTGTTGAGCGCCGAGAGATATGCCTTGATGCTCGCTTCGATGATGTCGGTGGAAAGCCCGCGTCCGGTCACGGTGTCGCCGTTTTTGCTCATCTTGACAAACACCACTGCCTGCGCGTCGATCCCCTCGGTGACCGACTGAAGCCCGTAGGTATCCAGCACCGCTTCGGAGTGGAGCATACCCTCGATGGCGCGGTAGCAGGCGTCGATCGGACCGTTGCTGCGGGCGGTAAACTCCTGCTCCTTGCCGTCGATCTCCAGCGTGACCACCACGGTGGAGTCAATGGTATTGCCGCTCATGATGGCATAGCGGACATATTTTACCTGCTCCGGCTGTTCCTCGCCCGAATTGGTCGCACCGATCAAAGCCTCGATATCGCGGTCGCTGACAATCTTTTTCTTGTCCGCCAGCCGCTTGAACCGGTCAAACGCCTTGACCAGTGCGTCCTGCGAGAGGGTGTAGCCCAGCGACTGGAGCCGGTCGGCAAAGGCATGCTTGCCGGAGTGCTTGCCCAGCACCATTTTATTCTGCGGGATACCGATGCTCTCCGGCGACATGATCTCATAGGTGGAGCGATTGCAAAGTACACCGTGCTGATGAATGCCGGCCTCGTGCGCGAAGGCGTTCGCGCCGGTGATCGGCTTTGTGGGAGAGAGCGGTACGCCGGTGATCGAGCAAATGAGCTGCGCCGACCGATAGATCTGCTTTGTATTGATGCTGCATTCGGCGTCAAAGTAATCGTGCCGCGTGACAAGGTTCATGGCGATCTCCTCCAGCGAGGCGTTGCCCGCCCGCTCGCCGATGCCGTTGATGGTGCATTCGATCTGCGTGGCGCCTGCCCCGATCGCCAGCGAATTGGCAACGCCCAAGCCGAGGTCGTTGTGGCAGTGTACCGAAAGCTCTATTTCGTCCGCCTTGTGGATGTTGTGCTTCAAAAACCGGATCAGATCCGCCATTTCCTCCGGCATGGCATAGCCCACCGTGTCGGGGATATTGATGACGGTCGCGCCCGCGTCGATCGCGGTATTGACCGCACGGAGCAGAAAGTCCCGATCGGTACGGGAGGCGTCCTCGGCGGAGAACTCCACCTCCACGCCGAATCCGACCGCATAGGAAACCATGTCATGGATCCGGGTGATGACCTCCTCCGGCGTCATTTTCAGCTTGTACTCCATGTGCACATCGCTGGTGGCGATAAAGGTGTGGATCCGCGGATGCTTTGCGTCCTTGACCGCCTCGTATGCTTTGTCGATGTCCTCCTTGGTCGCGCGGGCAAGTCCCGCAACGGTACAATGCTCAATGATGCCCGCGATCGCCTGTACGGCGGCAAAATCGTCCGGCGAGGAGATCGGGAAGCCCGCCTCGATCACATCCACGCCCAGCCGTTCCAGCTGCCGTGCCACCTCCAGTTTTTCCGCAAGATTCATGCTGCAGCCGGGCGATTGCTCGCCGTCCCGCAGGGTCGTGTCGAAAATTTTGATTTGCTTTGCCATATCAATCACTCCTTTTTCATAAAAAATCCTTCGTCCCGTTAAGAGACGAAGGAAAAATTCCGCGGTACCACTCTTATTGGCGGCATACTGCCGCCCGCTTTGCACACATCTTACAATGTGTTCCCCGATAACGGAGGGCGCCGTCCCGACTTACTGCTGTTCAGTCGGGCTGCTCAGGGGTGAGCTATCCTTGTCCGCCGTACTGCCTTGCACCTGCCGGCAGCTCTCTGAAATCGGTGAGGACAATCTTGTTCCCCGTCTTTGCATTGACCTATTGTCTTTATTATATGAGATTTTTCTGCGGTTGTCAACCCCTTTTGGAAGATGTTGTGAAAAAGTAAACTCGGCGCGAAAGCAGCGGGCTGAGCGCGTGCGGTATGACAGCGGTTTTTACAGAACCGGTGCTTTTGAAATCCCGCCGCCTCACAAGCGCGGTTTCTCGCCTCTTGCGATTTTTTGCTTCTTTTGGATTTTATTTTCTTTCTCGTACACCTTTCCGTAGGTCCAGATAAACATATCGATCTCTTTGTATGTTTTATGCAGGTCGAAAGCCTGTCGGAAATCCTCATAGACGCTTAAAAATACTTCGTATTTTCTAAGATCAAAGGACGTCAGCTTCTTATTTGTTCTTTCCTCAATTTTACCCCTGTATTTTTTGAGCAGCATATCAACATAGCGGTCGTAAATGGGAAATTCTTCCGGATTGAGACGGCTGCAGAACTTCGTGGCGAAGGAGTAATTCTTCCGGTCGGAGCCGGAGCGCTTGCTGATACTGTCGACAATAGCCGGCAAATCCTTTGGATGTTCAATTTTTTCCAAAAGATCCTCATCCTTTATGAGCCGATAGAGGTGTTCGGAAAGCTGAAAGATCTTATCAAATCTCGAAAGCTGTGTAGAATAGATGCTGTCCAGCAAGAAAACGGCAGCCTCCACATCATAAAGCGTTATGTTTTCTTTGTTTCCCGATCTCAGTTTGCCGAACATATAGTCAAGCAGTTCTTCGCCGGACTTTATTTTGCTGAAATCAATACCGTAAAGGGAGCTGCCTTTTGGATTCTTCTTGGCGAAATCGATTTCAATTTCCGCTCCGTTTTCATCCGGCAGAGCAGCTTTGCTTTTCGGGTTCTTCCATAGATCGGCTATGCGGGCAATGTTTTCGTCTGTCGGATAGATCAGTTTCATTTCAAATTCCTCCTTTTTAACATTCTACTACTTTTTGTCTTGCGCGGCAACGGGCATTCGCCGTTTCCGTCGGGCTCCTCCTTTGATTTTGTGCTTTCATTATACCGCGCCGTATGGGACAAAAACAGGACATACAGGATGCTAAGATAGTCTTGTAAAAGGAAAGAAGAAAAAATTTTTTGGAGGAATGAAAGATGCAGTTTTATAAGATCGTACTGTCCGCGCCCGATCAGGATCTGACGGAAAATTTGGCCGAATGGGGCGCAAGGCTACATCTGGCACGGCAGATTGCCCACGACGCCGAGGAGTTCAACCGCACGCAAAAAAATTCTGCCTATTGGTTTGTTTCCGATGTTTTAAGCAATAAGGTGATCGCCGGCATGATCGATCCCGGTCTTGGAAGCCGGCCGAAGCGCATCTCGGACTTTTTCAAGGCGCTGGGATTTACCGGTGGAGAGCCGCGCATGACGGAAACCACCTTTTCGGTCATGCAGACCCTTCTGAGCCGCGCCTCCCGGGAAGATTACATTGAAAATGAAGATGACATTCTCGAATTGTTCGGGCTTGACAGGATTGTCGACAGATTTCACCGTCGGGGTACCGACTTTGAGGAAACGATTCTGGAAGAGCCGAAAAGCGAAGAGGAACTGCTTGGAAACGCCGAAAAGCTGCTTTCCCGGGAAACGCTGGCGCCGGAGCTTCGGCGTATCTGTTCCGGAAAATCCGGTTCCGGCGTCTTTGGGCATCCGGTCCACTACATGGTGGAAACAGATGATAGCGCCACCTGCAAGGCGTACTGTGAAAGTCTGCTGCAGGCTTTATATGCGAAAGGCCGCTTAAAAAGCCGGAGATACTGCACGGTAAACGTTCTGCCCGAACGCAGTTATTCCGAAAGCGCCTATCATGCGCTCTATGACAGCTGCGAGGGAGGCACGGTCGTGGTGCGCTATCGGGCAAACGTCGATTGCGGGAGCGAAGCCTATGCAAACGGCTGTCTTGAGC
>CANQKG010000158.1 GCA_947624425.1 uncultured Clostridia bacterium
GCTCGCGGTCACGCTCGCGCAAAATTGATCTTGTGCCCTGCGGGTGCCGCGGCGCCATTCCCGCCTCGCTTTATCGCCCGCCGGGCGCGCTTCGGCGGCAAAGCCCTTTCACAAGGGAGGCACTGGTGAACAAGCAAGTTTTGATAGAAATTTTAACAAAGTATGCTGACAAAAGATTACACGAGACGAGCTTTAGCGAGTGAAGCGACCCAGTTTGTCCCTCGAAGCGTGTCGATTTGATCGACACGCAAAAATGCGCTGTCCTTTCGGACAGCGCATTTGCTATACGGTGAAGGTGTAGCCGGCGGCGCGGACGGCGTCGATAAAATCGCCCAGCATCGCCGCGTTATCGGCGGACACCGCATGGAGCAGGTAGATCGCGCCGGGATGGAGCGCGGCGGTCGTCTTTTCAAGCGCCGCCTTGGCGCCGATCCCCTCGTTTTCCACCCAGTCCTGATAGGCAAAGCTCCAGAATACCGAGCGGTATCCCAGCGACTGGGTGACCGCCAGCGACTGCTCCGAAAACTCTCCCATCGGCGGACGGAACAGCGTCATGGCATAGCCGAACTCCTGCTCGAGCGTCCGGTGGAGCGCGGTGATCTCCTGCCGCATTTTCTCCTCGGTCAGATCGGGCATGGAGGGGTGGTTCTGGGTGTGGTTCCCCACCGTGTGCCCCTCGTCGATCATCCGCCGGATCAGCTCGGGCTGGCGCTCGACATAATCGCCGGTCACGAAAAAGACGGCGGACACTCCCTTTTCCTTCAGCGTATCGAGAATGACCGGCGTATAGCCGTTTTCATATCCCTCGTCAAAGGTCAGGGTGACAGCGCCTTCGTCCTCGCCCAGAAAGAGCGCGCCGTACTTCCCGTACTGTTCGGCGGCCTGCACCGCCGCTACCGGACGGTTTTTGTCATCGACCGCCTTTCCCTGTCCCCAGCCGTTTTTCTTAGTGGAAAAGGAAGAAGCAACCGGGAGGGAACCCCCGATTGCTTCCTGATTCGTTGACATACCGGTGTTGGCGTCCATTCCCCTGTCTGAGCGGCTTTCCGCATTGCTTCCATCGCCGTTTAACATGGAATCCGCATCGTCCGTCAGATCGGATACTGCGGATTTGGTGCGGTCGATCGCATCGGATACCACCGACGCCGTGTCGTCCATCAGGCTGCCCGACCGGCCGCCTCCCACCCTGCCGTCGTCCGCCGAGCAGGCGGTGAAGGTGAAGGCAAGCAATCCGGCGGCCAGGACGGCGGAAAAATAGCGTTTCATCAAAGATCATCAGTCCTTGGGCTGGATTCGCAGCGGAGCTTGCCCGCTGCAATGTTAGTATGCCCAGACCGACAAAAATACACTTGGAAATTTTATCCGAACAGGCTGAAAAGCGGACAGAATAAAATCGGCAGAAAGATAGCGGGAATGTAATCCGCCAGCTTGAGCTGCACGATGTCCAGCATTTTGAGCGCGATCCCGATAATCAGCAGCGAACCGACGCAGGTCATCTCGGCAATGACCGCTTCGGACAAAAAGGGTGCGGCCAGTCCCGACAAAAGGGTGATCCCGCCCTGATAAATGAGCACAAAGGCCGCCGACGCCAAAACGCCGGGGCCGAACGACGCCGCCAGCACCACGGCGGCGATTCCATCAATCAGCGATTTGGCAAACAGCGTTTCATGATTGCCGCTCAGCCCGCTTTGGAGCGCGCCCACAATGGTCATCGAGCCGACGCAAAACAAAAGGCTTGCCGAAACAAAGCCGTGGGCAAACTGCCCCGCGCCGCCTTGACCCGAAAACCTCTGCTCCAGCCGGTTCCCCAGCCGCTCGATTCGATCCTCTATTTTCAGCAGCGCGCCGATCAGTCCGCCCAGCGCGATCGAGAGAATGGCGATCAGCACATTCTGCCCTTCCAGTGCGCCGCTGACGCCGATATACAGCACGCAGAGTGCGAGCCCTTTCATGATCGTATCGCTCAGCCGCTCGGGCAGACCCCGCCGCAGCAGCAGCCCGATACTCCCGCCGACCAGCACGGTGATGCAGTTGACAATGGTGCCTAACATAATCCTTCCCCTTCTGCGGACATATCCGCTTGCGGATATTGTAGCATATTTTGGACAAACATTCAATCATTCAGTCTGTCGAAAAAGTATGATAAAAGCGAAAAATTTATCATCCGTCACGAAGGCGGACATGTGCCGCGGTCGACAAGCGGCAAGGCGGTTATCCGCCGTAGCCGATGTCGGGAACCGCAAGAGGAAAAAGCGGTTTGGAATCCCACCACCGCGCTTTAGCGCGGTCCCCCGCCTCTTGCGGTTCCCGGCACTGCCTGCGGCGGATAACCGCCTTGCCAGCCGCCGACCGCGGCGCCACTCTCGCCTCGCTTCATCGTCCGCAGGACGCGCTTCGGCAAGAGCGCCCTTTCACAAGGGAGGTTTTGACAAAGACGACAGCTTTCGCGTAAATACTGTTTGTCCCTCGAAGCGTGTCGAAAAATCGACACGCTCAGCATTGTCTTTTTTGCGAAAGCATAGTACAATACCGGTAGAGCATATCAGCGAAAGGAGAACGCCTATGCCCCGATTTTTTCTGACCGCGCCGCCCGAGGACGGGATCGCCCGCCTGACCGGCGAGGATGCGCGGCACATCACCCGCTCCCTCAGAATGAAGCCGGACGAGGAGATCGTCCTCTGCGACGCCCGCGGCGCCGACTACACCGCCCGTATTCTCTCGGTCGGCGAAGAGGTGGTCGCCAAAATCCTCTCAGCCCGACCGACCGTCAGCGAGCCGAAAGCCGAGATCACGCTCTATCAGGCGACCCCGAAAGGGGACAAGGCGGAGTGGATCATCCAAAAAAGCGTGGAGCTGGGAGTGACCCGGATCGTGCCGATGCTGACCGAGCGGTGCATCGCCCGGCCGACCGCCGAAGCCGCCGCCAAAAAGCGGGTACGGTACCGGCGGATCGCGCGGGAGGCGGCGGGACAGTCGGGACGGGGGATCATTCCCGAGATCGGAAGCCAGTGCAGCTTCGGGGAAGCGCTGGCGGCTTCCGCCGGGACACTCCGGCTGTTCTGCTACGAAAAGGGCGGCGTGCCGATGCGGCGCGAGATGCTCTCCGGCGCGCGGGAAATCAGCCTCTTCATCGGGAGCGAGGGCGGCTTTTCCGATGCGGAGGCGAATGCCGCAAAGGAAGCGGGCTGCCGCATCATCACGCTGGGGCAGCGTATCCTCCGCTGTGAAACGGCGCCGCTCGCCGCGTTGTCCGTGCTGCAATTTTTGCTGGAGCAGGACTGACCGGAATTTTTTCCGGCCGGTTGCATTCTTCCGCCGAATTTGGTAAAATAATACTAAAGGCAGGGCGCGGCAGGAAAGGCTGCCACGCCGCTGCTCAAGAAAAAGGGGGTATCGCTCATGGCGAACAGATTCATTCTCAATGAGACCTCCTATCACGGCGCCGGCGCTGTCCGGGAGATCGTGACGGAGGTAAAGGCAAGGGGCTTCAAAAAGGCTCTGGTCGTGACCGACGCGGACTTGGTGAAGTTCGGCGTGGTCAAAAAGGTGACCGACCTGCTGGATCAGGCGGGGCTGCCCTACGAGATCTATGACAAGGTAAAGGCCAATCCCTCGGTACAGGTCGTGACCGACGGCGTTGCCGCCTGCAAGGC
>CANQKG010000159.1 GCA_947624425.1 uncultured Clostridia bacterium
AAAATCGCCGACGCTTGTCACCGTATCCGGGATGCTGACCGCCTGCAGCAGCTTGTTTCCGGAAAACACACTGCCCCCGATCGCCACCACGGTATAGCCGTCCAATGTGGCAGGAATATTCAGGGCGGATACATTCCCCTGATATTTGGTGATCGTAGCCTCGTTCTTATCATTCAGCGTATAGGTGTATCGGGTAAACGGAAGACCGTTTCGCCCGATCCCGCTGGAGCTGCCTCCCGCATAGGAGCTGTCCCCATACCGGGAATCGATCGGCGTATAATAACGGCAGTTCCCGCGCGGACAATTATAGACCCGTTTTCCGTCATCCCAATGGAAGCAGAGCTGAACCGGACTGTTTCTCTCGCCGAATATTTCTTTGCTTATGCTGGCTGATTTTGAAAAAATACCGATGCCGATCTTACCGCTTGCTCCGGCATTGGTGAACCACCATACATGGAGATCGGCACATACACTCGGCGCTCTGCCGTCGGTATATCTTTTCTCGGTGTAGTTCCCTTTGATCCCCGTTTCGGCATACACCCTTCCGCTTGCAAAAAAGATGTCTACACTAAACTCGGCGCGTACACCTACCAATGCTTTTACTTCAACATCGCCCGAAAAGCTTTTCTTTGGAAAAGAGTGGATCAGCGAAACACCGCTTGATGTGCGCTGCAAGCCCACCTTGAAAGAACCGTTATAAGTATAAGTCAGCCTTCCGTCCAGGGCAAGCTGAAGGGAAATCGTTACCCGTCCGATCCCCGCAAGAGAAACCGAGCCGAGCGTAATGGAGGAGGAGCCTCCCAACGCCGACACCACATTCAAACTGACCGTGCTTGAAATCGAATAATTCCCCGTGACCGCCATGACATAATTGCCGCTTTTATTGTCAGACTTTTGCTGAAGCTTCAAATCGGAAAGAACACAGGAAAAATTCACCTTCAGTCCGTTTGCCAGCTGAAACTCTTTGGTTGCAAGGACCGAGCCTCTTTTGACCTCCAGTCCGTAGGTCTGTGCGATCGACCGCGCCATTGCGGAGTTCTCCACATATACCGTGCGAAAATCGTCCGCGCCTTCAAAATCGGAAAGGTCGATCTCCTCCTCACCCGCTGCATCGGCAGAGAGGATCGCCGCAGAAGTATCTGCCTTTTCCGTCACAACGGTCACAGTGCCGCCGGATGCCGTCACGCTCTTGGCAAGATACGCCACCGGTACTCCGTAGGAAAACACCACAAAGGTATTGCCCTGCTTCAATCCCCGTGCATCACCGTAAATCGTAACGGTATTGTCCTCCCCGATCTCGACCTGGGCATCTTCCGGGAACGCCACCACGCCCGGCGCAAAAGTGTAGCTGTTTTGATGGGTCGTATCTATCTCTCCGGCAGCAAGGCGCGCTTGCGCACCGTTGAGCAGAGCTGTTACCTCCGCCTTTGTTATCTTTTGCTCCGGCGCAAATTTCCCGCCGACCAGCGCCAGCCAGCCCTGCTCTACAAGCGCCTGTGCGCTGTCAGGATCAGAGCAAAGCGCACTGTCACTGAAGGTATATGCCTGCTCCGGCTGGATGCCAAGCGCCATATTCAGCGTTTGCGCCGCAAAATCACGCGTGACATACTCCTGAGGCCGTAACAGATCCCCCGGGTCCACAAACACCATGCCCGCTTCAATGGCTGCCATGATGTCCTGATAATAAAGGGTGTCCTCAGTCAAATCGCTGTAATACGGGTCCGGCATATTTTCCTCATCGACCGACAAGTCAAAAATAACCGCAAGATCATGCAGCCATGCTCCCCGTGTGATCCCGCCGCTTGTCCCGTATTCGAGATTGGTGTTGACAGCCGCTGCCGCCTCCCCCGCCGCTGCGACAGGGAGCGGAGTAACTACGCCGCAAAACACCGACAGGGTCAGGCAGAGCGAGAGGAGCAATGCGCCCGTCCGTTTGAGCATTTGTTTCATCATGATCCTTCCTTTCCGTTTTGGCAATACTGCAATCCTCTCATAGCATACCACAAATGAGGTGGCAAAGGCAAGCATTTCCGAACATTTTGACTGTTTTTCTGTCCCGTTACCGGCGATTGCAATTTCCTCTTTCCATGTCGAAAAAAGTATGATATGATAAGAGTAGCCAACCAGAGGTCGGAGGTATCTGAATCATGCAGAAAAATCTTGTTGTCGGGCAGTCGGGCGGACCCAGCGTTGCGATCAACGCTTCCCTTGCCGGCGTGATACGCGCCGCGCTGGACAGCGGCAAAATCGACACCGTGTACGGTATGCGAAACGGCGTAGAGGGACTTTTGACCGAGGATCTCATCTCCCTCAACTACCTCAACCGTCCGCAATTTCTGGCGCATCTAAAAGCCACGCCTGCCATGGCGCTCGGCTCCTGCCGGTACAAGCTGCCCGAAACCGATCAGGAAGGCTATTTCCGCAGGATCGTGGAGATACTGCACAAATACAACATCGGTTATTTCCTCTATATCGGCGGGAACGATTCGATGGATACCGTGAAAAAGCTGTCCGCCTACTGCACGGAGCACGAGCATGACATCATGGTGATGGGCGTGCCGAAAACCATCGACAACGACCTGATGCACACTGACCACACGCCCGGCTTCGGCAGTGCCGCCAAGTATCTGGCGGTTACGGTGGACGAGCTGATTATGGACACCGATATTTACTTCCTCCAAAGCGTCACCATTGTGGAGGTGATGGGCAGGAACGCCGGCTGGCTGACGCTGGCAAGCGCGCTCCCCCGCTTCCTCGGCAAGGAGCGCCCACAGATCATCTGTCTGCCGGAGCAGCCGTTTGACGAGGAGGATTTCCTACAGCAAATCCACACCGCCTTCCAAAAAAGCCAGTGCGTGCTGGCGGTAGTCAGCGAGGGGATTCGGGACAAAAACGGCGACTATGTTGGCGCCTCCTTCCAAAACGGCGTCACCGACCAGTTCGGTCACGCCTATTTACAGGGCGTCGGCAAATATCTTGAAACGCTGGTGCGGGAGCGGATCGGCTGCAAGGTGCGTTCGATTGAGGTAAACCTGATGCAGCGGTGCGCGATTCATTTGGCTTCCCGCACCGATCTCGACGAGGCATATGAGGTCGGACGCCGCGCCGTACAGTTCGCCTTGGAAGGCGTGACCGGCAAAACAGTGGTCTACCGCAGAATCTCCAACCGCCCCTACCGGATCGACTATGACGCGGTGGATGTGGAGCGAATCGCCAATCGGGAGAAAAAGGTGCCGGAAAAGTGGCTTGATTTTGACGATCCCGCGACCATTCGGGAGATTTTGGACTACCTCCTGCCGCTCATTCAGGGCGATGTGCCGCAGGTCACAGACGCTTTCGGTCTCCCCTCTCATCTGGTCATACCGAAAGAATAAAAGTGATGGAGAGGGTGCAGTGTATAAACTGCGCCCTCTCCTTCTTATAAATTTGCTTCGGCTTTCCGTTTATTCCGCGGGCTGTACCATCACCGACTGCGGGTCGATATAAGCGCCGTCCTTTTTCAGCTCAAAGTGGAAGTGGCTTCCCGCCGAAAGCTCCATCGGCGCCGGTTCGCCCACCGTGCCGATCACCGTGCTGACGGCAATATGATCCTTCGGCTGCACCAGAACCGTTTCATTCAGTCCGGTGTAATACCCC
>CANQKG010000160.1 GCA_947624425.1 uncultured Clostridia bacterium
GAAAATCTTTTTCTGAAAAAGACTTTCCCCTCTTGTGGGTCGTTACCGAGTTTTCTGCTTTCGCAAAGAGAAAACGTCTGCTGTAGACTTGCGGTTTACAGAAAGCCAGTGCTTTTGAATCCCACCACCGCGCTTTAGCGCGGTCCCCCTCCCTTTCACAAGGGAGGTTTTGACAAGGACGGCAGCTTTGTGGGAAATACTACCGCGGCGGCAAAGCCTGTTATATTCTCTCGCAGACGGCGGTACCCATGGCGTGGCAGCCGATGACCGTCTCGCCCGGCGCGGCAATATCGCCGGTGCGGATCCCGTCCCGCAAGACTTGGGACACCGCGTTTTCCACCGCGTCCGCCTCCGCTTCCATATCGAAAGAATACCGCAGCATCATCGCCGCCGACAAGATCGTGGCAAGCGGGTTTGCCTTATCCTGCCCTGCAATATCGGGCGCGGAGCCGTGGCTCGGCTCATACAAGCCGAAGCTGCCCTCCCCCAGACTTGCCGACGCCAGCATACCGATTGAACCGGTCACCATGCTCGCCTCGTCCGACAGGATGTCCCCGAACATATTCTCGGTCAAAATCACATCAAACTGCTTCGGCGCCCGCACCAGCTGCATGGCGCAGTTGTCCACCAGCATATGGGTGAGAGTTACGTCGGGATAATCCGCCGCGACCTCTTCCGCCACGGCGCGCCAGAGCCGTGAGGAATCCAGCACATTCGCCTTATCCACGCTGCACACCCGCCGGTTCCGCTTCCTCGCGATCTCGAACGCCTGCACGGCGATCCGGCGAATCTCGTTTTCATCATAGGTGAGGGTATCGACCGCATGGCGCACCCCATTTTCGGTCACAGTTTCCCGTGCGCCGAAATAAAGCCCGCCGGTCAGCTCCCGCATCACCACAAAATCAAAGCCGCCCTCGGTCAGCTCCGGCTTGAGCGGGCAGGCGTCCGCCAATTCGGGGAAGAGCTTTGCCGGACGGATATTCGCAAACAGCCCAAGCCCTTTTCTCAGCTTGAGCAGTCCCGCTTCGGGACGTTTATCGGGCGGAAGCCGATACCACGGGGATTTCCCCACGTCGCCGCCGATCGCACCCAGCAGCACGGCATCGCACGCCTTTGCCGATGCCAGCGTTTCCTCGGTCAGCGGTTCGCCGGTCGCATCGATCGAACAGCCGCCCATCAGAAGCTCGGTATAGGAAAAGCTGTGCCCGAATTTCTCCGCCACTTTTTCCAGTACCCGAATCGCCTCGGTCACGATCTCGGGACCGATCCCGTCCCCCCGCATGACTGCAATCTTCTTGTTCATTTCCCGCTCTCCTTTATCGATTTCAGCAGTCCGCCCGCTTCCATGATCTCCTTCATAAACGGCGGGAAGGGCTGCGCCCGATAAGTTTCGCCCCGTGTGACGTCGGTGATCACGCCGGTATCAAAGTCCACCTCGACCTGATCGCCCGCCTGTATCGCAGCCGCCGCTTCGGGACATTCCAAAATCGGCAGACCGATATTGATGGCATTCCGAAAGAAGATACGCGCAAAGGTTGCCGCGATGACGCAGGAAATTCCCGACGCATGAATGGCGATCGGCGCATGCTCCCGCGAGGAGCCGCAGCCGAAGTTCATGCCGCCCACCATGATGTCGCCGGGCTGCACCTTCTTCACAAAATCGGGGTCGATGTCCTCCATACAGTGGGAGGCAAGCTCAGCGTGATCGGCAGTGTTCAGATGCCGCGCCGGAATGATGACGTCGGTGTCCACATTGTCGCCGTATTTATGTACTCTGCCTGCCGCTTTCATCTCATGACCTCCTCAACGCTGCTCAGTTTCCCCGCGACCGCGGAAGCCGCCGCGATTGCCGGACTGGCAAGATAGACCTCCGAATCCACATGACCCATTCTGCCCACAAAGTTCCGGTTGGTGGTCGCCACCGCCCGCTCCCCTGCGGCAAGGATCCCCATATGTCCGCCGAGGCAGGGTCCGCAGGTAGGTGTGGACACCACACAGCCCGCTTTCACAAAGGTCTCCAGATACCCCAGCTTCATCGCGTCCAGATAGACCTGCTGGGTCGCCGGTATCACGATAGCACGGACATGAGGCGCCACCGTTTTTCCCTTTAAAATCTCTGCCGCAGCCGCCAGATCGGACAGTCTGCCGTTGGTGCAGGAGCCGATCACCACCTGGTCGATCTTCACCTCGCCCACCTCGTCGATGGTGCGGGTATTCTCGGGCAGATGAGGGAACGCGACGGTTGGACGAAGCGAAGACAGGTCGATATCATAAGCCGCATCATACACCGCGTCATCGTCCGCGCGGTAGACGGTATAGGGACGGTCCACCCGACCCTCCATATAAGCACGGGTGATCTCGTCCACCTCAAAAATGCCGTTTTTCGCGCCCGCTTCGATCGCCATATTGGCAATGGTCAGCCGGTCGTCCATGGTGAGGGAGGAAAGCCCTTCGCCGGTGAACTCCATCGACCGGTAGAGTGCGCCGTCCACCCCGATCATGCCGATGATGTGGAGGATCACATCTTTGCCGCTCACCCATTTTTGCAGCTTTCCGGTTAAGTTGAACCGGATCGCCGACGGCACCTTGAACCATGCCTCGCCGGTCGCCATCCCCGCCGCCATATCGGTCGAGCCGACGCCGGTGGAAAAAGCGCCCAGCGCGCCATAGGTGCAGGTGTGGGAGTCGGCGCCGATCACGCATTCGCCGGCGCAGACCAGCCCCTTTTCGGGGAGCAGAGCGTGCTCGATCCCCATATCCCCCACATCGAAATAGTTTTTGATCCCCTGTGCGCGGGCAAAGGTGCGGCACTGCTTGCACTGGGTCGCCGCCTTGATGTCCTTATTCGGGGTGAAGTGGTCCATCACCAGCGCTATTTTATCGGTGTGAAACACCCGGTCAAAGCCTGCCTTTTCAAACTCGTTGATCGCGACCGGAGAAGTGATGTCGTTCCCTAATACCAGATCGAGCTTGGCGCGGATCAGCTGTCCCGCCGTCACCTCGGGCAATCCGGCGTGCGCCGCCAGGATCTTTTGTGTCATGGTCATACCCATACCGTTTTCCTCACTCTCTTTCCAGGGCGGACAGCCCCGTCCGCACCAGCTTTTGGATATGATAAGGCTGAACCAGCCGGATAAACGCCGTGATCTTCCCCGGCTCGCCGGTCAGCTCCATGGCCAGACTGTTGTCGTCCACATCCAGCACATTCGCATCGAACAGGTTTGCCACCTGCATCAGATCGGTGCGGGTTCTGGCGTCGTTCCCCGCGCGGATGATGATGTGCTCCCGCTTGATGCAGTCATCGGGCAGCAGACGCACTTCCCGCACATTGACAAGCTTCATCAGCTGCTTTTCGATCTGCTCCAGCGTAGCGCTGTCGCCGGTGGTCACGATGGTCAAGCGGGAGATCGTGGGATCCTCCGTTGTACCGGCGGACAGGCTCTCAATGCTGTATCCGCGGCGGCTGAACATACCGCAGATCCTCAGCAGCACGCCGGAGTTATTCTCCGCCAGAATAGAAATGATCTGTCGTTTCATCTGCTATCCCCCTCAATCGTCGATTTCAATATCTAAGATCGGACGGTCGCTCGCCGCGCCTGCCGGCACCATCGGCAGCACATTG
>CANQKG010000161.1 GCA_947624425.1 uncultured Clostridia bacterium
CCGAGACCTCCCGGAAGCTGTTTGTCCACCGGAACACCCTGGTCTACCGGCTGGAGAAGATCAAAAAGCTGACCGGGCTGGATCTGCGGGAGTTTGACCATGCGATCGTCTTCAAGATCGCGCTGATGGTCAAACGGTACCTCAGCGCAAATCCGGCGAAGCTGTAAAAGGGATTTACTATGATAGATTTGAAAAATGTGTCCTTCTCTTACGATAACGGGCAGAACACCATCCACGCGATCAAGAACATGACCCTCCATATCGACGACGGCGAGTTTGTGTTCGTGGTCGGCGCGTCGGGCGCGGGGAAAAGCTCGCTGCTCAAGGTGCTGCTGCGGGAGAATGTGGCGGACGAGGGGGAGGTCACGGTCAACGGCTTCGACCTCACCCACATCAAACGGCGGAAGCTGCCCCAGTTCCGCAGAAGCATCGGGGTGGTCTTTCAGGACTTCCGGCTGATCCCCAATATGACGGTGTATGACAATATCGCCTTCAGCCTCCGGGTGACCAATGCCAGCGCCCGGTTCATCAAAAGCCGGGTGCCCTACACGCTGGAGCTGGTCGGCCTTTCGAATCGGGCGAAAAACTATCCTGCCGAGCTTTCGGGCGGGGAGCAGCAGCGGGTGGCGCTGGCGCGTGCGCTGGCAAACAATCCCTCCCTGCTGATCGCGGACGAGCCGACCGGAAATGTGGATCCCGAAATGTCGCTCGAGATCATCGAGCTGTTCCGCCATATCAATCTGAGCGGCACAACGGTGCTGGTGGTCACCCACCAGCACGATCTGGTGCGGTATTTCGGCGGGCGCACCATCAGTATCGAGGCAGGGCATATCGTGTTCGACGGTCTTTTGGAAGGGGAGGGCGTGCATCATGCGGGTCAATAACTTTCTCTACCAGACCAGGCAGGGAATCAAAAGCGTAAAGGATCACTCGCTGATGTCGCTGGCGTCGGTGGGGGTGCTGACCGCCTGCCTGCTGATCGTCGGGATCGCGATTTTGTTCACCATGAACGTCGACGCGCTGGTCGGCTATGTCGAGGCGCAGAACCAGGTGGTGATCTTTGTGGAGGACGCGGCGGACGACGCCGCGATCGCCGCGGTCGGGGAGCAGCTGCAAAGTATGCCGAACCTGACCGATATCCGGTATGTGTCAAAGGAAGCGGGCTTTGAGGAGATCAAAGCGCAGTACGGCGCGGTGATGGAGGGCTTGCAGGACGACAATCCGCTGCCTGCCCGCTATGACGCAACAGTGGTGGATCTCACCCTGCTCGAGCAGACGGTGGCGGAACTGCAAAGCATCGAGGGCGTGATGCAGGTCAATGCGCCTACCGGTATGGCGTCCACACTGGTCAATGCCAAACAGCTTGTGAATATCTTCGGATTTGCCCTGATCGCGGCACTGGTGGCGGTTTCGCTGGTCATCATTGCGAATACCATTCGGGCGGCGGTAGCGGCACGAAGCTGCGAGGTCGGCATCATGAAATATGTCGGCGCGACCGACGGATTTATCCGGCTCCCCTTTATCATCGAAGGGGTACTGCTCGGCTTGATCGCCGCAGTGGTCGCGTTCGGGCTGGTTTATCTCGGCTATCACTTTGCGGTGCGGGAGCTGGTGACCACCGATTCCGCGCTGATTGCCGCGGCGATTCGGGAGAATGCAATCCCGTTTCGCAGTGTGGCGCTTCGGCTGGGGCTGTCGTTCCTGGTGGGCGGCGTGCTCACCGGTGTGGTGGGAAGCCTTGTCAGCCTGCGGAGCCACTTGAAGGTATAAGGAGGGCGAAGGTATGAAACGAAAGCTGTGCCGCCGCGTGACGGCAGTTCTGATGGCTGTCGTGATGCTGCTTCTGCCGATGGAGGCAGGCGCCGCGTCACTAAATGACCTGCAAAAGCGGCTGGATTCTCTGCGGGCAGAGCAGAGCGCTGCCGATGCCCGCCGCAGTGAGCTGGAGAATAAGATCGCCGGCACCCGCAGCGGTGTGTCCGAGCAGGCGGAAAAGCAGGAACAGCTGCAAGAGCAGATGGATGTGATCGGGGATCAGATCTCGATCATCAATTCCAAGATCAACCTCTATAACCAGCAGATTCACGAGAAAACGCTGGAGATGGAGGATACCCAGAACAAAATGGAGGAGACTTACAAGCTCTTTCGGGAGCGGGTGCGGGCGATGTATCTGGCAGGCGAACACTCCACACTGGAGATTTTGCTGAGCGCCGAAACCTTTTCTGAACTGCTGATCCGCAGCGAGGTGATCGACCGGATCACCCGCCACGATCAGGAGCTGGTGCAAACGCTGGAGCAGTATATCAACGAGATCGCCGAGGATAAGGCGGCAATCGAAACGGCGAAGGCGGATATCGAGGGGGAAAAGGTGACGCTGGATCAGCGTATGACCGAGTATAATGCCGCCTTTGCCGAGGTCGAGGCGCTCCGCTCCTCTCTGGAAAGCGAGTTGGAGGTGGACGAGGCGGCTCATGCCGCCATGCTGGCGGAGGATTCCGCGATGGAAGCGGAAATTCAGTCGGTCATCAATGCCTATCAGGCAGAGCAGAAGCGGCAGGAGGAAGCGAGAAAGGCTGCCGAGCAGGCGGCGCAGCAAAAGCCGTCCGGCGGCTCGTCCGGCGGGACAACAAATAAAACGCCATCCAGCGGAACGGTGTCCGCCAGCGGATTTTTGTGGCCGGTACCGGATTACCATTCTGTTTCGTCCGGCTTCGGGAACCGCACGCCGAGCGGCGTGGTGACGGCAAGCCATTACGGGATTGATATTCCCACCGGCAGAAAGCCGATGCAGCGGATCGTGGCGTCCAAATCGGGGACGGTCATTCTTTCCCGCTGGAGCAATTCCTACGGCTATTACATCATCATCGACCACGGACGGGACGCGGCAGGGAACAGCTACCAGACCCTCTACGCGCATAATTCGGCGCTTTATGTCAGCGTGGGCGATTATGTCACGCAGGGACAGGTGATCGCCGGTTCGGGCGAAACGGGCGCCGCGCAGGGGATCCACTGCCATTTTGAGGTGCGGATCAACGGCGTGCGGGTCAATCCGCTCAACTATGTATCACCCTGATCAAAGGGAGAGATCAACATGAACAAAAAAGTACCGCTTGGCGTCACCATCGGCGTGACCGCGGTGATCGCCGCGATCGCGGTGCTGGTCACCTGGTTTGCTTCGCTGGCTGTTTATAATCGGAAGCTGTCGCTCGGCGCCGACACCAATGCGCTGGACGCAAAGCTGACCGAGATCGCGGGTCTGGCACGCGCCCACGGCTATTATGAGGTCGATCCGTCGGTCATGGCGGACAAAACGGCGGACGGATATGCCGCCGGTCTTTCCGACCCCTATGCCGATTATCTTACCGCTGAGGAGTATCGGCGGGAGAGCGAAAGCGCGCAGGGTATGCTGACCGGCTTCGGGCTGGCGATCAAGGCGGACAGCAGCGGGTATCTGCTCGTTTCCGATGTTATGTCGGGTTCGCCGGCGGCGGAAGCGGGCTTACAACCGAACGACCTCATCATTTCGGTCGAGGGGGAGGCTCTGCCGGGGATCGGATATGATCGGGCGACCGAGCTG
>CANQKG010000162.1 GCA_947624425.1 uncultured Clostridia bacterium
AGGAGGATATCTACCGGCATGAGATGCGCCTTTCCAAAAAGCTGTGGAGCTTCTGCCGGGATCATCCGCGGATCAAAACAGTCAACAACCGCTTTGACGTCGGCACACATCTTCCCGTGGTTTCCTTCGGCATTGAAGGGCTCTCTCCAATCGAGGCGACGGAGCGGCTGAGCGGTATGGGATTTGCACTGCGGGGCGGGCTGCATTGTGCGCCTTTGGCGCACCGGATGCTCGGGACGATCGAGGAGGGTTTGATCCGGTTCTCGCCCTCTGCTTTTTCCACCGAGGCCTCCGTTGATGGGCTGATCCGCGCTCTTTTGGCTCTTGCCGGAAAATAACGCAGATTTTCCCGTTTCTGCGGTTGCAATCCCCTTGAAATTATGGTATAATTTGTTTGTAACTACAGTTTGAATCAAAGCGGGGTGAGCGGATGCTGCTGGCAATTGATTGGTCATCTATTCTGGCAATTCTGCGGGATTTTCGCATCTCGGATCTGATCGATATTCTGTTGGTCAGTTATCTGTTCTATAAAGGGATCCGTATCGTGCGGGAAACAAGGGCAATGCAGCTTGCAAAAGGTATCTTTTTGCTGGTCATTCTCTATCTGCTGGCGTTGCTTCTTAATCTCTATACGATGCGGTTTTTCCTTGATTACCTGCTTCAGATCGGCGTGATCGCCATTATCGTGATCTTCCAGCCGGAGCTTCGCCGTGTGCTGGAACGGATGGGGCGTACCAAGCTTATCGCACCGGGCGGTATGCTTTCCTCCGCGCCCGACGATGAGCTTCATAATTCTCTCCAGGTGATTGCAGGTGCCGCATACGATCTCTCCAAAACCAAAACCGGCGCGCTGATCGTTATGGAGCGGCAGACCAAGCTTGGGGAACAGATCGCAACCGGCGTTTTGATCGACGCCCTGCCGACTAAATCTCTTTTAGGCAGCCTCTTTTTCCCGAATTCGCCTCTCCATGACGGAGCGGTGATCATCCGGGACGGGCGGATCCATGCGGCGGGCTGCTTCCTGCCCCGTCCGCAGAATGAGGAATTTATCGACCACCAGCTGGGCTCCAGACATCGCGCTGCAATCGGCATGAGCGAAAACTCGGATGCAATCATTATCATTGTATCGGAAGAAACCGGCATTATTTCGGTGGCGGAAAGCAACCGGCTGGTGCGCGACTTCACGCAGGAAAGCCTGCTGAAGTATTTACAGGATCGTATCCTGCCGGCTCAGCCGGACAAAGAAAAGAAAATCGGTTTTTGGAAGGTGAGGAAAAAATGAAACTGAAAGACCTGCCTTCTAAGTTGAACTTTACAAAGCTTTTTAATAATCGCCAGTTTGTACTTCTCTTATCAGTCGTACTGGCCTTTGTCTGCTGGTTTTCCATTGCCGTCAATCACAGCGACAACTATGAAGTAACGGTTGCCGACGTCCCTGTCACCATACCGACCGTAAACGGTCTTACTGCCGTTTTGGATGATGAGGTCACGGTTCGTGTGACGGTGGTGGGTGCGCGTTCGGTGGTCAGTCGGCTGGGCGCCGATGATTTTTCGGTCAGCGTTCCCGTAACCGGCGTCACTACGACCGGCGAAACGGTTTTGCCGGTGGTGGCCGCTCAAGCGGTGCATAATGAAAATTACCAAATCACCGGGGTGGAGCCTTCTACCGTGTCCGTCCGGTTCGATCACCGGATCACCGCCGATTGGCAGCTGGAAGTACAGGCAAACGAGGTGCAGGCTGCAGACGGTTACATTCGGCAGGCGCCTTATACCAGTGTGACTTCAGTGTCGATCACAGGTCCGCAAAGCGAATTGGAAAAAATTGACCGTTTGGTCGCGACGCCCGATTCCTCCTCCGCTTCGCCCCGCACCGAGGCGCTGGTCACTGCGGCCAAGCTGACCGCTTATGATACCGAGGGGAATGCTTTAAGCGATGCCCATTGGACCTACAGCGATACCGAAATCACTTTGACCGTACCGATCTATCGGCGAAAGACCGTTCCGCTGACCTTCTCATTTTCCAATACGCCCAACGGGCTTTCCTCCGATGATTTGTTGAAAACGATTCCCTACACCATGTCAGTCACCGAGATCGAGCTGGCGCTTCCGCCTGAAACTGCCGATGCGGTGACCAGCATCAATCTGGGGCAGATCGATTGCAGCACACTTGATCCGGCAAACTACACTTATACGATGAAGCTTCGCTTGCCAAGCGGCTATGTGAATATCCAAAATCTCCAGCAGGTGACCGTCACCTTTGATATGTCCAATTTCTCTTCCTCCCGTTTCACCGTGACCGATCTGCGTATTCTGAATACCAACTCGGAATGGAATGCCAGCCTTGCTTCCGGTGTTTTGGAGGACGTCAAGGTGGTCGGCCGCGCCGATCTGATTTCCGAGCTGCAGTCCGACGATATTACGATCGGGGTGGATTTTGCGAATGTCACTTCGGTCAAAACCGGTGAGATGGAAATGCCGGCGGTTCTGATTACCGAAAAGGATCGCGTCCTTTGGCTGTACGGCAGCTACACGCTGGTCGTCAATCTCTCCTGATATGGCTATTTCTGTCAGCGATATCCGCCTGCCTTTCACCCAACCGCAGGAAGAAGCGATCAAAAAGGCGGTTGACTGCCTTTCCTTGCCGAACTATTGTCGGCCGCGCGGGCAAATTGTCAATCGGGCGGTCGACGCCCGTCACCGTCATGCCATCACCTTCGTCTATACCGTTTTGGTCACGACCGACGCTTCGCCGGAGGAAGAACAGGGCTTTGTGGCAAAAGCGGGGAACGGCAATATCCGTTATGCCGAAGCGGCAAGGCCGTGGGAATTTACCTGCGGAAGTACGCCGCTTGGCGGACCTGTCGTCATCGCCGGATTCGGCCCTGCGGGAATGTTCGCGGCGCTTTCGCTCATCGAGCACGGCTATCCCGTGGTGATTTTGGAGCGGGGCGGTGAGGTGGACGAGCGTGTGGATGCGATCAACCGCTATTGGAACGGCGGTGCGCTCGATTTGGAGAACAATGTGCAGTATGGGGAGGGCGGCGCCGGCACCTTTTCGGACGGCAAGCTGACCACCCGCATTTCCGACCCGCGCTGCCGGTACATATTGGAGCAGTTTGTGCGGTTCGGCGCACCACAGGAGATCCTCTGGGACGCAAAACCGCATATCGGGACCGATCTGCTGCGGGATATCGTCAAACGGATCCGGCAGGAGATCGTTCGACTGGGCGGCGAGATTTATTTTCATACCAAGCTGGACGACCTGCGGCTGACAAACTCCAGCGTGTCCGGCATATCCGCAAACGGGCGATTTTTCCCGACGAGTCACTTGATTTTGGCAATCGGTCACAGCGCCGAGGATACCTACCGTATGCTTCACCGGCAGGGCGTTGCGGTTTTGCCCAAGCCCTTTTCGGTCGGAATGCGGATCGAGCATCTGCAATCGGATATCGATCGTATCCTCTACGGTGATTTTGCCGGTCATCCCGCGCTTCCGAAAGGAAGTTACGCGCTTTCCTACCGGAAGGGGGAGCGGGCGGTCTATACCTTTTGTATGTGTCCG
>CANQKG010000163.1 GCA_947624425.1 uncultured Clostridia bacterium
GACGTTCACCTTATAGTCATGGAAAAACGCGTTCTGGTTCTGCGCGAGCAGATTCGCCATTGCGCAGCACGAGGCGACGTTCGGCAGGAACCACAGCGTATGGGACAGCACATTCAAAAGCCGCGTGTCGGAATACGGCATCGGCGGCTTCTGCGCGCCGAGCTTCAGCTCGTCCACGGTCGTTTCGAGGTACGCGCCGCAGATCAGATCAAGCCACTTCTGCACATGGTCCTCGAATTTGAACCGCGCGTTCGCGCCGCTTCCCTCGGCAGAGAAAAATACGTTGAGGTCAAACTCGTCGAATTCCCCCTGCTTGGCGATGCGCTGGATGCTCTCCGGGATCTTGTACGTCATCATCACCATGCGCGGCAAAGCGGCGTAGGGGTTCGTCTCGCCAGGCTGCGGGCGGTACTCCGGGAACGCGGAAAGATTCGGCCACTCCGCCTTGGCGCGCTGCTCGTCGGAATACGTCCAGTTGTAGATCTGCTCCTCAATGAACTCGCCGGAATTGAGCGCGCGGAACGGCGTGCCGGAAAGATAGAGATAATATGCCGTCGTGATCGGCAGCCACGTCTCGTCATAGGCGTTCCCGGCGTCGTAGCCGGAAAGATCCTCCTCGTAGACGTCCTCGTCCTGCTCAAACAGCTTCTTCGCGCTGTCCTTCCACGCGCCGAAGTGATACTCGTCAAAGATCACGAGATCCCAGTTCGTCGCGTGCACCCACTCGTTGTTTGCCTTTATGCAACCGGTCTCTTTATTGACGCCGAGAAAATCCTGAAACGAGCCGAAGCAGACGATGGGCTTCGACTTGTCCGCGTGCTCATACTGCGCGTCGGTGGAAAGGCCGCCGGGCACGGCGGGCCGGGTGATGAACTGCCAGCCCTCAAAGTCGATATGCGTCAGCAGGTCCTCCCGCCACGCAGTCTGCACGGCGGGCTTGAAGGTGAGGATCAGCACACGCTGAAAGCACATCTGCTTGGCGAGCTGATAGGCGGCGAAGGTCTTGCCGAAGCGCATTTTGGCATTCCAGAGGAACTTCGGCGTTCTGTGGCTGCCTTCCGCATAGGCGGAGCGGAAATATTCCACCGTCCGTTTCACGGCGCGGTCCTGCTCCGGACGCATGGGAAAGTTCTTGGTACGGCCCTCCTCGTTTTCGGTGCCGGTCTGCAGGGCAAGGACAGCGGCCTGCACGTCCCGCAGCGTGCAGCGGAACCACTCGTTGCGGTCCTCTCCGGCATGGAGCTGCGCCTTGCCCCGGGCTTTGAGCAGGGTGTGGACGTCGTGATCGGTGAAGCAGCTGCCGTCGTTCTTCATGGCGGGCCACTGGCCGAGGATCTTATACGGCACGGCGACGGTATGTACCTGCTCCCGGACGCGGGTCTCCACGTCCCGCTCGGTGTAGCCGACCTTGATATATCCCCGGTGCGAATCGACGCCCACGAATTCATAGGCGTAAACCGTGGGCCGCGCCTCCGGGCGCTGGGGGAAGAATTCCTGTTCAGGCATCAGTCGTCACCTCGGCTTTCTTCTATATGCAAATAATATTTACCATTGTCCAACAGAGAAGGAATACTATAACACTTGGCAATATCCCGTAAATCCGACTGAAAATCAAAACATTTTTTCTCAACAACTTTTTCATACGGCTTATATAATTGCTGGGCGATTGCAATTCGATACTCCTTTTGATAAGAAAAGAATGGATGTTTTATAAATAAATTATCCAGTGAATCATCAGCTATAAACTTACTCATCTCACCTTGAGTTATCGTTTGATATTTTACCGGCCGAGCATCTAGTGTATAATTGCCGCATAGCAGCGTGGGTAACCTTTTTGCAAATTCTTTATATCTAATTAACACAGCATAACCGGTTTTGCAATTAAAATCTTCTATACATCGTGTGGAAATAACGAATCTATTTTCTTCAATATCTGCATCTGTAACTATTGACATACAATATATCGGGCAACGCTCATGTTTGTACATTTGAACACCGGGAATAACAGCCGCTTCACCAATATCATTTTGTCCACATTGTTTATCTTCCTGCTTATGATAATATACAGCAGGACGCATAAACAATGTGCCATTTAATAACATTTCAGCATGCTCTCTCTGGGAGACAAGTTTTAGCAAAAACTCTATTTTCATCAGTCCCCCTCCATCGGCTTTATCATACTCTCAATAAAGGCAATTTCGTCCTCTGTCAAGCCGTATTTCGCATACAGTTCTTCATCCGTCCAAGGCTTTGAGAAATCTTGAACAGGGACAAATGCAAAGCTACTTTTCGTAATGTGCTGTGATACAGCAATTTGTGCTACTAAGAACCGGACGAACTTCGTCTTCAGATAGCTATGTAAATTGTTGGCTTGTTCTTCTTCATCAAACCAACCAGCCAAAAGATATGTTTCTGTACAGATATACTTTGGTGGAAGAATCTCCATTGTAGAAAGCACCTTGAATTTTCCGCTCTTGTCAGGTTGGCCTGCGTGTTCAGAGCTCAAATAAGAAATCATGACTTTCCACTTGTCGATGTATTCTTTACCTACTGTTATCGCAGAGCGAGGAAAAGGGCCCATCCCTTTGTTATAACGGAGGGTTAAATCGCCGTAATTCATTGGTGAAACATTTGTAGCAAGGCCAAAAGGTTTTCTTGTCGTGACCATAGTGTCCATTGTCTGCTCTTTGCCAAGGGTCACTTTAGAAATAATACCGTCGGCTATCGGATACCGAATAAATGTAGAATATTCGTTTAACCGTTTATCTATTGTGGTAACAACAGAATTATAATTATTGGTATATGAACAGATCCCGGGGTTGTCTCGATCCCATAAAAAATAACAGATTCCTCCGGCAATATCTACACCGGGAAAAAGATCTTTTGAATCTGTAAAATCGACGAGACGGCGAATCCTGCTGTCATTGAGCATCGTCGACCTAAAATCGTCTAATCCCTTTCCACCAGAATACCACCTCGCCGGAATAATCATTGAAAGAAAGCGCGGATTCAGTTTTTTCGCCTGCTCAACAAATAAATGATATAGAGGTCTTGCGCTTGCGCCGTTTCCTCCGTCACTCAACTGATACGGCGGGTTCCCAATAATCACATCGAATTTCATCTGAAAAATCTCCTCCGGCTTGGTGGTGTGAATCCATTCATAGGCGTGGGTCTCGAGGCCCGCGTCGCGGTCATACTCCTTCTGCGACGCCCCGCAGAACACGCACCGCCCGTCCTTCCATCGGTGCTGCGTGTTCTTGAAGCGCACGTTGCCGTCCACGGTGTCGAACTGCGTCACGGCGTAGTTGCCGTTCGCCGTCTTGGAGCAGTACAGGCTGCGCCGGGAGAGGTGGGCTGTCAGCTCCGTGATGGCGATGCCGAAAATCTGACGCCTGAAAATGTGGTCGATCCGCTCCTGCAGGTCGGGATAGACCGGCTCGAGCCCCTTGAGCAGCCGCTTTGCGATCTCCCGGAGAAAGACGCCGCTTTTCGTCGCGGGGTCCAAAAACGTCGTGTTCGG